>NZ_JAKTIJ010000023.1:0-110347 GCF_027855275.1 Acinetobacter sp. AOR12_HL
AGAGGTGGTCCCACATGTTTGAACAACTAAAAGCTTATTTATAAGTGATACTCTGCTCTAGTTAAGCTACCTTATTTTGTTGTGGTAGCTGGTCATAGTAAAACTCATCTGGAGTCATTTTGTCCAGACTCGAATGAGGTCGTTTCAAATTATAAAATTCAAAATATGCGTTTAATTGCTTCTTCGCATCCAAAACATTGCTGTAGGCTTTGAGATACACCTCTTCATATTTAACGCTCCGCCATAATCGTTCAACCATCACATTATCAACCCATCGACCTTTACCATCCATGCTGATTTGGATGTCATTTGATTTCAATACATCAATAAATGCATCACTGGTAAACTGACTGCCTTGGTCTGTATTAAATATTTCAGGTCGACCATATTTTTCAATAGCTTCATTTAATGTTTCTATGCAAAATGTAACCTCCATACTAATCGATACTCTATGCGCAAGTACCTTGCGGCTATGCCAATCAATCACAGCACATAAATAAACAAAGCCTTTTGCCATAGGGATATACGTTATATCCGTAGACCACACTTGATTACTGCGCTGAATAGCCAATCCTTTGAGCAGATATGGATATTTGCGGTGAGCTTGATTAGCCTGGCTTAAATTTGGTTTGCAATATAACGCATTAATGCCCATTTTCTTCATTAAAGTACGTGTATGACGTCGTCCTATATGATGTCCTTGACGATTCAACAAATCACGCATCATACGGCTACCTGCAAAAGGGTATTGCATATGTAACTCATCCATACACCGCATCAGCTTCAGATCTGATGCACTCACAGGTTTTGGGCGATAGTAATAACAACCACGGGAGACTTTCAGCAGCTGAGCTTGCTTAGATACTGAAATCTGAAGTGAGTCATCGATTAACTTTTGTGGTTGAAGCGGCCCAGTTTCTTCAACACACCTTCTAAAAAATCAATTTCTAATGCCTGCTCACCGATTTTTGCATGTAGTTTTTTTAGATCGATGGGTGGTTCTGTTGGAGCTTTTGATTGATCGAAAGCTTGCGAGGAAGCTGAAATCAGTTGATTTTTCCAGTCGATAATTTGGTTTTGATGAACATCAAATTCAGCACTCAATTCAGCAAGTGTTTTTTCTGCTTTAATCGCAGCAAGTGCTACCTTAGCTTTAAAATCATTTGAATGATTTCTTCTTGGTCTACGTGCCATAAAATACTCCATATATTGATGTTTATAACATCATTTGGGGAGCAAAATATCACTTATAAGTGTTGTTCAAATTTCCTGATCCACCTCTCTTTAAGTCCATTTTTGTAGATACCTCTTATATTTAGTCAAAGATTATTAATCTTTGCTTATCTTCCTGCATCAGTTAAAATCTTCCACCTTATAAATACGAATGAGAGAATGAGATCCGTGCGTAAAATTTTAGTCACCAATGCCCTCCCTTATGCCAATGGTCCAATTCATATGGGTCATTTACTCGGTTATATCCAGGCAGACATCTGGGTTCGTGCCATGCGGGCAATGGGTCATGACGTGACTTATGTATGTGCGGATGATGCTCACGGTACAGCAATTATGCTACGTGCCGAAGCAAATGGTATTAGCCCAGAAGAGCAAATCGCGAATGTTCAAAAAGAACACATCCGTGATTTTGACGGGTTTGGCGTACATTTCGATCATTATGATTCAACTCATAGTGATGCAAACAAAGCTCGTTCAACAGATATCTATATTAAAAACCGTGAAGCCGGAAATATTGCAGTTCGACCTGTAACTCAATTATTTGATCCGGAAAAAGGTATGTTCTTATCTGACCGTTTCATTAAGGGTACCTGTCCAAAATGTAAGTCAGAAGATCAATACGGCGACTCATGTGAAGTGTGTGGTACAACTTATAATGCGACTGAGTTACTCAACCCGCGTTCGACTTTAAGTGGCGCAACACCAGTTGAAAAATCATCAGATCACTATTTCTTCAAGCTCCCAAACTTTGCTGAATATTTGCAAAAATGGACCCGCGATGAAGGTCGCTTACCTCTTTCAATTGCTAACAAATTGGATGAATGGTTTGAAGCAGGTTTAGCAGACTGGGATATTTCTCGTGATGCTCCTTATTTTGGTTTTGAAATTCCGGATGCACCGAATAAATATTTCTATGTGTGGGTAGATGCCCCAATCGGTTATATGTCTAGTTTTGAAAACTACATCAAAACTAAGCGCCCAGACTTAAACTTTGATGATTTCTGGAAGAAAGATAGTCAAAATGAGGTTTACCACTTTATTGGTAAAGACATTGTTTACTTCCATGCTTTATTCTGGCCTGCGATGCTTGAAGGGGCGAACTATCGCACTCCAACAGGCTTATTCGTAAATGGTTTCTTGACTGTAAATGGACAAAAAATGTCTAAGTCTCGCGGTACTTTCATTAAAGCCGAGACATACTTACAACATCTAAACCCAGAGTATTTACGCTATTACTTTGCTTCTAAACTTTCAGATAAAGTTGAAGACTCCGACTTGAACCTTGATGACTTTGTTCAGAAAGTAAATTCAGATTTAGTCGGTAAAGTAGTTAATATTGCTAGTCGCTGTGCTAAGTTCATTAACAGCAGCTTTAACAATACGCTATCAAGTACATGTGCTGAATCTGACTTAGTACAAAGCTTTATTGATGCTGGTGATTCAATTGCTGCTGCATATGAAGCGCGTGAATTCTCTACGGCGATCCGTGAAATTATGGCGCTTGCTGACCGCGCAAACCAATATATTGATGAGAAAAAACCTTGGGCTCTTGCTAAACAAGAAGGTCAAGAACAACAAGTTCTTGATGTATGCTCTGTCGGTATCAACTTATTCCGTCAATTAGCAGTGTACTTAGCTCCAGTACTGCCAACTTTAGCTCAGCAAGTTCAAGATTTCTTAAAACTTGAAAGCTTCGATTTCGAGTCACGTAAACAAATTCTTGTAAGCCATGAGATTGCACAGTTCCAACCTCTTATGCAGCGTGTTGATCCAAAAGCTGTTGCAGCCATGGTTGATGCTTCTAAAGAGTCTTTAGGTGCTCCTGCTCCACAAGCGACTAAAGCAGCGAAAAAAGAGAAATCTGCCGAGAAAAAAGCAGCCCCTACTCCAGCAGTTGGTGAAGCTGAAATTATCGGTATTGAAGATTTCTTAAAAGTTGACTTACGTGTTGCTCAGGTCGTTGAGGCAGGTACAGTTGAGGGTTCAGATAAATTACTTCAACTTACTTTAGACGTAGGTGAAGCTGAACCACGTAATGTATTTAGTGGTATTCGTAGTCAATATGCGCCAGAAGACCTAAAAGGTAAATTGGTCGTGATGGTGGCTAACCTTGCACCACGTAAAATGCGTTTTGGTGTTTCAAACGGTATGGTACTTGCTGCCGGAAATGGTGAAGGCATTTTCATTATTTCACCAGATAGCGGTGCAAAACCTGGCGATAAAGTTTCTTAATCTAGGTTCATAAAAAAAGCTCCCTACATTGGGAGCTTTTTTATTTCTAACCTACTTTTTAAAATAAGCAGGCTTATCTGCACTGAGTACATTTAAAGTGCTATATGTGAGACATTCTATCCATCAATTAATAATTAGATTGCTCATGATTATTGGCTTGTAAATCGGGAATTTTGTAGTCTTTTTCATAAACCGGAGAACCAGCAATACTCATCGCCCGTTCATTTGAAGGTTGCTGTTTACTTGTTGTTCTCATCTCACATCCTGTAGTTAAGATGAAAAAAACAACCGAAATGCTCACCATTAGTTTTTTCATAACGTGATCCTCATTTCTTTTTGTTTTATTAATTAAGTTACCACTTTTTAAATATTTAAGTGCTAAAAAAGATATTTCAATTTGTATATATTTTGCGCAAAAATAAAGCCAGACTACAAAGAGCTGGCTTTATATTTTTTAGATATTTTAATTAAAGATTTATCATTTGAAGAAGATTAACTTTAAGCCCAATACACTAACAATGCTTCCAGCCACTCGGTCAACACCCGTTTTTGCTTTTAAATACATTTTTCGAGGCTTCTCTGAAGATAAAAGCATTGCTACACACGAGTACCAACCTGCATCAATCATAAAACAAATGAGCGGTAATGCGACGTAGTAATAATTTGGAATTTCTTTTGGCAGTAAAGCAGTAAAAACACTCGCTAGTACAACAGCAATTTTTGGATTACTTAACTGAGTAATCAAACCATATCGGTAGGCTTGTTTATAAGTCATTTTCGATTTGGCATCATTTTCCATGGCAATTGGTTCTTTGGCATGTTTAATAATTTTAAAAGCAAGCCAAAGCAAATACAGCCCACCACCAATTTTTAAAATTAGATAAGCTGAAGGCACTGCCAATAAAACTGCCTGTAACCCCATAACCGCTAAAAAGCCAAAAAGAGCTGCACCCGTGCCCGTCCCTAATGCCGTAAACAAGCCATGTTTACGTGATTTAGATATTGAATTTTGCGCTACATAAATAAAGCTTGGCCCAGGACTTATTGCTCCAAGCATCAATGCCATCGCAATTGAAAAAAGAGGAATAAGGGACTCAAACATTGTATTGACCTAGCATCATGCAATTGCGCGATATTCTAGCAGCTTTTTATGACACATATAAAAATGGAAAAGAGATAAATTATAAAAATTGAATTTTCATGTTTTTACAATTTAGCTATTCACAACGGACAAAAATGTCCGTTAAATATATCATCTTTAAACCTCCCAAATCAGTGACATGAGTAAACGTCAAAAAATTGCAGCCCATAATCGGGATGAATTACTCAATGCAGCCGAGGAATGCTTTCGTATTCATGGTATTAATGTCCCTCTACAAGTCGTGATTGACCATGCAGGTGTAGGTAGAGCGACGTTCTATCGCAACTTTTGTGACCGAAAGGCTTTAATTAGCGCCCTTTTAGAGCGTGCGATTACACAGCTAGAGCAAAAAGCAGCTCATTTTCAACAATTCGAAGATGGTTTATTTCGTTTAATTGAAGGGCATATTGCACAACTTCCCAAACTCGCAATTTTGCAAGATTTTTGGAGAGTGATTGATCGACAAGATCCAATTATGCTAAAAATTTATGAACGGCGGAATAATGCACTTAAGCCACTGATTGAAAATGCAATAGAACAAAAACTGTGCCGAGCTGATCTAACTGCTGATGACTATGCAATGTTCACAGCAATGTTGGGTTCTTCATTTCAAGGACATGAACCTGAAGAACAAACCCGCTTAGCGAAACGAGCAATTGAATTACTATTTCATGGTATTCAAGTACAAAAAATTCGAGGGATAGAATGAGTAAAACGCCTCGTTATTTAGAAACGCCACCTGACTGGACACCAGAAGAACAACCGACTTTACCTGGTTCACCGGCAGCGATTGCGCATTCTGTACCTAAGCGATTTCTTTATTTTTTTATTGGTCTGTTTGTCGCTATTTCAGCAAGCTTAAGTAATGGTTTCATTACGGCAAATTTACCCTTAATTCAAGGTGAGTATGGCCTGACTCCTTCTGAAGCCGCGTGGCTTCCTGCTGCTTATGTAATGGCGAATGTCAGTTCGAATCTGATTTTGTTTAAAGCTAGGCAACAATATGGTCTGAGAGTCTTTTCAGAAATAGGACTTGTTATTTTTATTGCCGTGCTGGTTTTGCACATTTTTGTGCATACCTATGAAATGGCCTTGTTCGCTCGGGTTGTAGCAGGTTTAGCTGGCGCACCACTCAGCTCTTTAGGTATGTATTACACCATGCAAGCTTTTAAAAAAGCCGACATGGCAAAAGGTATATATATTGCCTTTGGTTTTCAGCAGTTAGGTGTACCGCTCGCCTGGATTATTTCCCCTTTTCTAGTGAGCACAGATAGTTGGTCTGTTCTTTACACCTTTGAACTCGGCTTAGCGCTTTGTTGTTTAGCAATGGTGGTTTCTTTGAAATTACCACGTAGCTTACGAATCTATGTTTTCGAAAAACAGGATTTCTTCACCTTTGCTTTACTGGCGCCAGGTTTTGCATGTCTATGTATTGTGCTGACACAAGGCCCAATCTTGTGGTGGTTTAACAGTGAATGGCTTGCTTATGTATTAATTGCAGGTTTTAGCTTAGTTGTTTTAGGTTTGCTCTATGAACATTATCGTGCCAATCCATTAATTATGACACGTTGGTTAGGCGCCTCCTCAACCCTACGCTTTATCTTTGGTGCTTTTGCCATTCGTCTTTTAATGTCAGAACAAAGCTATGCAGCCGTTAACTTCCTAAAAACTATGGGAATGGGTCCAGACCAATTTGTTCCACTCTATGTGGTCATATTGGTGGGGATTTTAAGCGGAACTCTATTTAGTGCGCTTACTTTCTCGCGTGAACGAATTATTTTTCACTTACTTTTTGCAGAGTTTTTGATTCTCATTGCCTGTGGATTAGATTATCACCTTACGAGCGATGTACGGCCTTCAAACTTCTTTGCAAGCCAGTTTTTAGTAGGCTTTGCCGGCGGCCTGTTTATCGGTCCATTACTTCTAATTGGATTTGCACAAACTTTGGCTAAAGGTCCTTCGTATGTAGTGACTTTTATTGTCTTATTCTCTGCAACCCAAACATTTGGTGGCCTTGTTGGCTCATCTTTCTTCTCGACCTATCAACAACATCGTACACAAAACTATCAAGTCGAGATTATTAAAGATTTGGAACAAGCCGACCCATTAGTTGCTCAAAGGCTTTCTACCTATCAACGTAGTGCAGCCATCACAACAAATGACCCCGCATTACAAACAGCTCAGTCTATGCGCTCACTTAATCAAGTGGTTACTCGTGAAGCTCAGGTCCGTGCCTACAATGATGTGATTGCATTAAACGGTATTTTTGCCGTCGCCTTACTCTTATGGGGCGGGTTTAATATTGCACGTAGTAAATACCTACAACGCAGAGGAATTAGCCGCCCTTAACGGCTTTTGTTATTGATGAAATAGAAATTGAGATTGATATATGTCAGATGATCAAAATAAACCGGAACAAACACCTGCTCAAACATCTAATAATGAGCCAACGCCTGCACCTGCACCTGCACCTGCACCTGCAAGTAAACTGATTCCGACAAAACGCTCAACCCTATTATGGATGTTGGGTGTGCTTATTATCGGTATTTTAGTAATTTTGTGGGCATGGAGAATTGGGCCTTTTGCCACGAGTGTGCAGCAAACTGACAATAGTTATGTCAAAGGTAAAACTACCATTTTATCCTCGCAAATTAATGGCTACGTTAAAGATGTATTAGTGAAAGACTTTGACCATGTTAAAAAGGGTCAAGTATTAATGCATATTGATGCCACCACTTATGACCAAAAAGTAGCACAAGCGGCTTCGGGAGTAGAACAGGCCAAAAATACTTTAGCCAATCAAACTCAGTCAATTGCTCAAAAACAAGCGGATATTGTGGCTGCGCAGGCTAAAGTAGAACAAGTTAGGGCTCAATATGAACTTTCTTTAGCACAGCTTAGACGCTATCAACAGCTAGGGAATAGTGGAGCAGCTTCTAAATCTGAGCAAGATAAAGCCGCTGCTGATGCCGAAAATAATCTTGCAGCCCTTAAACAGGCAGAGGCCAATGTTCTAGTTGCCAAAGAAGCACTTAAAACAGCTCAAGTCGCAGAAGCAGGCTTAGAAGCACAAGTTTCCAGTGCTAAAGCACAGTTAGACCAAGCTCAAACCACCAAAGACTATAGTGTTATTGTTGCTCCAATGGATGGACAACTTGGTGAAGTAAACCCTCGTGTTGGGCAATATGTGGCCGCAGGATCACAGTTACTCTATCTGATTCCACAGCAAACTTGGGTGATTGCCAACTTTAAAGAAACCCAAATTGCCAATATGCGAATTGGACAAAAAGCTTGGTTTACAGTCGATGCAATGAAACATAAAAAATTTACAGGTCATGTTGAACAAATCTCTCCAGCCGCGGGTTCCGAGTTCAGTGTACTAAAACCGGATAATGCAACAGGAAACTTTACCAAAGTCGTTCAACGGATTGCCGTGCGTATTACCATTGATCCAAATCAGGAAGGAATGGAACACTTACGCCCTGGTATGTCAGTGATTACTTCTGTCGACACAAGCTCTTAATAGCTTTTTAAAAACCTCTTTAAAAGGCTACAATGTGATCAATCATTATTTTTCTCAATTTCTAATGTTTGATCACATTGCCCAACCTATCTCCTATCAGCATATTGAACTATCCTTTCCTGTTCATCTCGACATTAAACGTTTAGATTTAGTTCATCCTCAAATTTCGGGTAATAAGTTTTTCAAATTAAAATACAATTTGCTTGCTGCAAAAGAACAAGGTTTATCAAGCATTTTGACTTTTGGTGGGGCTTACTCAAATCATATTGCTGCAACAGCTTATGCAGCTCATCTTTTTGGTTTAAAAAGTATAGGAATTATTCGTGGTGAAGAGTTAGCTGGTAAACCACTTAATCCCACCTTGGCAAAAGCTCAAAGTTTAGGAATGCAGCTACATTTTGTCTCTCGCCATGAATATCGCTTACGAGATGATGCAAATTACCTTCAACAATTACAGCAACAATTTCCGCAGACCTATATCATTCCCGAAGGTGGTACCAATGAACTGGCAGTTCAAGGTTGTCAGGAAATCCTGAGCCAATATGACTTAGTGCAATATGATGTGATTTGCTGTGCAGTCGGAACTGGCGGAACGATTTCAGGTCTGATTGAAAGAAGTGCAGCACATCAGAAAGTCTTAGGATTTTCGGCTTTAAAAGGTGATTTCTTACAACAAGAGATTAGGCAATGGACTAAAAAACAAAATTGGTCTTTGACAGATGTATACTGCTGGGGCGGTTATGCGAAAACCTCACCTGAACTATTCGCATTTATTGAAAATTTTGAAGAGCAATATACGGTCCCCCTTGAACCGATCTATACCGGAAAAATGATATTTGGTCTGTTTGAACTTATAAAAAACAATTATTTTCCAGAGAATACTCGTATTTTGGCAATTCATTCCGGTGGTTTACAAGCTGATATTAGAAATAAACCTCACGCATAACTCACCCGCTTTTAGAAGGCCTTATCCCTTACCTGTATAAATGTCCTTAGCATGAGTAAGTGCTGGCATGATAGTATATGCCCCTTTTTAATTTTCACGACTAATCGAGAACTTCTTATGTCTAACAGTCATGTCGATGTCATTGTCTTAGGTGCAGGTGCTTCTGGACTCATGTTGGCTGCACATGCTGCTAAACGGGGACTTTCGGTCTTAATTTTAGAAAAAGCCAATAAAATTGGTAAAAAGATTTTAATGTCAGGCGGTGGGAAATGTAACTTTACCAACCTCTATGTAGAACCTGAAAACTATATTTCTCATAATCCGCACTTTGTTATTTCTGCCCTATCACGCTATAGCAACTGGGACTTTATTGGTCTGGTCTGTGATTATGGAATTGCCTATGAAGAACGTAAACACGGGCAATTATTTACGCTAAACGGCGCTAAAGAAATTTTAGAGATGTTGGTAAGTGAGTGTAATAAAACAAACAATGTCGAAATCCAGACCCATTGTGAGGTTGGACAAGTCGATCCATTAGAACAAGGTGGTTTTTCAGTACACACAAATCAGGGCCGTTTTAGCTGTGAATCATTAGTGGTTGCTACAGGTGGATTATCCATCCCAACTTTAGGTGGCTCTGGTTTTGGCTATGAATTGGCACAAAAATTTGGACATACAGTTTTCCCAACCCGTGCTGGTTTAGTACCATTTACTTTTTCGGATCATATTAAAGAAGTCACTACACGCCTAAGTGGTAATGCTTTAGATGTGACTCTAACTAACTCGAAGAATAGCTTTACTGAAGCATTATTATTTACGCATCGTGGTTTGAGTGGCCCAAGTTCTTTACAGCTTTCAAACTATTGGAATACAGGTGAAAGTTTTAAAATCGACTTTTTCCCGAGCCAAGATTTAGCAACTTATTTAAAAGATAAAAAGAAAGCCCAACCTAAAGTTTTACTGCGTACTCTTCTAAACGAATTTACGGCAAAAAGTATTGTACAAGAATTACAACAACTTATATGGCCAGAGCAGAGCGAGACAGCCATTGGTAATATCAGTGATGCACAGCTAGAGCATATTGCCGAGCAGCTACATGGTTTTACTGTTAAACCATCAGGCACAGAAGGATATCGTACTGCCGAAGTTACCTTAGGTGGAATTGATACAACTGAAGTTTCATCTAAAACACTCGAAAGCAAAAAGCAGAAAGGACTATTCTTTATTGGAGAAGTACTTGACGTGACTGGCCACTTAGGAGGCTATAACTTCCAATGGGCTTGGTCTTCGGCTTATGCAGCTGCACAATATGTTTAAATGATGAATAAGCTAATTTGATGCTTTCGAATCATTGGATGATTTTTCAGAATCATGCTTATGGCTTGTTGTCTGTTTTGATGATTCGGATTTACTAAATACAAATTTATAAGCACTTGCTAAAAAACCAACGGTAATCCCAGCAATTACAACAGGTGCTAAAAAACGACCAGGTTTTTTCATCGTATTTTCCTCACTTATTTGTTTTTATAGCTGTCAAAGACAGAACGACCACTCAATATAGAGTGGTCGAACTTATCACAAAAATCAAAGATTTTTTGTACTGTTTATCTGAAAATTAGTTACACCTACTAAATTTCATCATTTTCGCCAGTAGAACCAAACGGTTTATTTACTGGTGGTTGTGATGGATTTACTTGTGCAGAATCAGCTGGTTTTGCATCAGATGAAACTGTTGTTGATGGTGCAGTCGTTGACGGAGTTGAAGCCGTAGACGAACTACCTGTTGTATTATTAGTAGTAGGCGGTTGATATAAAGGATTTGGTTGATTTGCCTCTTTCTTAGCTTTATCCAGTAAATCAGATAAAAGTCTTTCTGCTGGTTGACGACCACCCAAGCCAAATGCAAGAGCGAAAGCAACTGCAACTGCGCCTAGCGTTAAGCCGAATGCAAGGTTTACGATCGAATCGGCAATACCCATCGCTCTTAAACCGAGTGCAAGAACTAAACCAATAATCAAGACACGAACCAAACTACCTAACCAACGCGAACTATTATATTCACCGCGTTGAACTACGTTTGCCACAACATTTGCAAGCCAGAAACCAATCACCAAGATTACAGCGCCCAATAGAATGTTTGCACCGAAATGGATAAACATTGCGATTAGACCACTAATTTGATCGAAACCAAGACGGTCTGCAGCTTCAGAAACTGCAAACAACATGGTAAAGAACACGATTAGCCAACCAACGGCATTAGAAACTTTAGTTTGACCTAAAAAGCGTTGTAAATCTAATTTTGCAGGAATTTCATCAACACCAGTTCCTGCAATTAACTCGGCAACCAAGCGACCAACAAAACGTGAAACAATATAAGCAACCAGTAAAATTAAACCAGCAGCAATAATGTTTGGAATAGCTTGTAAAATTTCATTGAGCATTGCTGTTGCTGGCTGAGAAATAGTCTCAATACCTAAAGCTTCAAATGCTACAATCAATGTCGTAATAATAATGATGGCAAAAACAAATGAACCTAAGAATTTGCCTACATTTGAATTTTTGAAAAGACCAATTTTTTCCGCTTGAGATTGCACACCTAAGCTATTAATTAATCCTTCAACAATACCGCGTACAATTTTTGCCAAGATATAACCAACAAAAACGATAACGCCAGCAATAAAGATATTTGGTAAGAATGCTACAGCATCATTTACCATATTTTGAACTGGAATCAGTAAGCCTGTTAATCCTAAGATTGAAAGAACAATCGGAAGGAAAAGTAACAATACAAGCCAGTAAAGAATTTCACCAATATTCTGGCTAATTCCCCCTACACCCACTTCGCTGCTTAACTTATCATCAAGTTGAGTTCGGGATAAAACATTGGTCACCCCCGCCCGCACCAGTCGAGCAACGATCCAGCCAATAAAGCCCACCACTACAGCAGCAATGATATTTGGTATATAGACGAGTACCTGATTAACCATGTTGCTAAATGGACCGCTCACTCCACTAATGTTGAGCACATTTAAAGCAGCAACAACGGCGAGAATCAGAATAAACCAGAATACGACTTTGGAGATCAGACCTTCTATATTGGGTGTACGTCCAGTCGCTGAAGATAATTTCGCATTGGTATTTACTTTTTGCAGAAGTTTTTTTACACCTGCCGCCACCAATAAAGCGATGATCCAGCCTACCAGTAAGATGACAATTGCAGCTAAAATAGGATGAAACTGATCCCAGTAATACATCGCATCAAACTGAGCGCCGCGAGGCCCATTAAAAAATTCATTCATATTGTTATGTCCTCAATTGTTATGTTCTTTTCAGTGTTATCACTAAATGAAAAACACCAGTTCGTTGTAAAAAATGACGATAAATGCGGTCTATGTCACCTTATGTTTTGAATATTTTTCAATCAACAACCTTCTGCATAAATACAACAAATTGATGCAAAAGATTGCAAAAAAAGCCTTCAGGTCACATCCTAAAGGCTTTTTATCACGATATACTGGTTAGCTTATTACCCTTCATAGGTCTTCAAATCAGAAGTACCACTGATGACTTGTGGTATGGTCTCATGTTGAAATGCGGCTTCCTCTTTTGGCGTTTTGCTGTGATCAGCAACCATATAAACCACAAGTGCGAGAAGAAAAAGCCCAACAATAATTAAAATATAAACTGGCAATCTTCTTTTTTTTGCAGTCTCTTCCGGACTCGTCACATGAGGCGGTTTTGAAAAATCATGCATCTTCTTTCCCCTCTTCTATTATCATTAACTTTATATTCATCATAACAATTTGATTTGTTGCATTGTGTGAAAAAGCATTATGAGAAGGTGTCTACGGTTGCAAAACTCTACTTTTAAAAATATTAATTTAGTATAAAATTTAGCCACTTTAATTAGAACGTTTTAGAATCTAACTTCTCGATATTCAGAATCTTCGCTAAAGTCCGATTTGTAATACAATATGTTTTAGCTCTTACTTTTTATAAAATAGGCTATAATAAGCCCCCTTGTTTTAAAGCTACTCAATTTTATGATGTATCGTCAGCAAAGCGTAACTCTTGATCTCGACACTGACGTCACACATCAATGTTATTTGCATCAGACAAGAGATGACCATCTCATTGGTATTATTGAATTTAATAAACCAAGTTATGAACTTAAATGGGGTGATCTTGAATACTTCCGTCGCCGTACCGAAGAGTTCTCGGTCATGCCATTTCCTGAATGCATTAATGCGATGATTGTTGATATTCGTAATATTAATGTATTTCTGGACAATGAAGTTCCAATTTTACCGTGGCGTTTACTCGAAGAAGATTGTCCTGTTCGCCTAGTTGTTCCTCAAGACCGCCTTGAACACTATGCGGGATTATTTGAACCAACATGGCTTTCAACAGATGTCGACAGTGCGATTGCAGAGATCCGTGAGTTTATGGATATGTTTGTCCATTAATAAACATATCCATAAAATTTTTCTTAAAATATTTTACTTCCTGTTTTACCAGTAATTTTCTACCGCAATATTTCCTTCACCGCGACGATTCATTGTAAGACCACGGCGTTTTAGAGCCTCTTTCGTATCATCAACCATTTGTGGGTTTCCACAAAGCATGACATGACTTGATGCTGGGCTGAGTTCCAAACCTGCTGCTTTTTCTAACTCACCATTTTCGATTAATACAGGTAAGCGCTCATGCAACGGCGCAGATGGATCTCGGGTAATGATAGGAATAAATTTAAAACCGCTATGCCCTTCCCCAAACGTTTCAGCAATCTCTTGAATACGGTCAACATAAGCCAGCTCAGCCGCAGTACGAACACTGTAGACCAAGTTTATTTTCTGGTAATTAGACCAAGTTTCAAAGTCTTGTAGCATCGACAAAAATGGAGCCAAGCCTGTACCTGTTGCCAGTAACCACAGATCATGCGGTAAAGGCTGTTGATAGCGTGCCAACGTCAGGTAACCATATGGAATTTTTTCCAAATAAAGCTCATCACCCACTTTCAAATGCTGTAGATTCGAAGTGAAGGCACCGTCTGGTACTACAATTGAGAAAAACTCTAGCGTTTCATCAAACGGAGAAGACACCACCGAATACGCACGGACAACCAGCTCATCTCCTACCTTTAAACCAATACGCGCAAATTGCCCTGCCGTAAATTTAAAATGCGAAGGACGCGTCATGGTAAAACTGAAAAGTGTTGGGGTCCAACGGTGAACAGATAAAACTTTTTCTACGCTAAATTTTTCAATTGACATGATTTCAACGTGGCATGAAATAGTGCGCTCATGTTAGCATGACAGCCGAAATAATGAATACTTTTAAACGTTAAGGCTTTTTAAACATGCGGATGACATTACGCCAGTTGGCTGTTTTTGTAGCAGTCGCCCAAGAAGGAACCGTTACTAAAGCCAGTGATGCGGTCAGACTGACGCAAAGTGCAGCAAGTATGGCTTTAGCCGATTTAGAAGACGGCTTAGGTGCTCCTTTATTTGATCGTTTAGGTAAGCGCTTGCAGCTAAATGATCTTGGACGTTTTCTGCTTCCCCAAGCATTAGAAATTTTAGGCCGCTGTGAAGCCTTTGAACAAGCAGCCAAGGGTGAGTTACAGAGTATTGACCTTCGTATCGGGGCTACTTTAACCATCAGTGATTATCTCATGCCAGATTTAATGGCTAACTTCTTACAACGTCATCCACAAGCACATTTACAACTTCAAGTTGGTAACACACGCCAAATGATTGAAGCTGTAAATCAGTTTCAGCTTGATTTAGCTTTAATTGAAGGGTCTTGTCACTTACCTCAACTCCAATGTATTCACTGGCGTGACGATGAGCTAGCAGTGTGCTGCTCACCTGACCATCCGTTAACACGTTTAAATCGCCCACTTACCCCTCAAGATTTTCATGACGTAGAATGGATTTTACGTGAAGAAGGTTCAGGTACTCGTGAAGTCTTTGATAATGCAATTTTGCAAGATTTACCAGATGCAAACATTCGTTTGACGCTTGGACATAACGAAGCGATCTTAAAAATAGTGGCTGGCGGTTTAGGAATGTCTTGTATTTCAAAGTTAGCGATTGAACCTTTAAGTGAAAAAGGTCAACTTGTTATTTTAGATACTCCATTTTGGCAACTTACCCGCCCTCTTTATATGCTAGTGCACCGACAAAAATATCAAGGTCCGGGCCTTAAAGCATTTTTAAAATTTTGCGATGAAGATCAGGCTTAAAGCTTGATCTTCATATTTATTAGCGTCGGAAATTAGACAATAACTCACTTGTGATCGCTTTATTGTGATCAGCAATTTTAGTTTTCTTAGTCTTTGCAGGATTAGGATCGATACGCTCAATTTTAATTGCTTTAAATTTTCCTCGATTATCTGCAGCAAGAAATCTCACTTTTTCATTTCTTTTCGGTTCACCTTCGGATGCAGGAAAATCAGAAATATGAAAGAAAATATCTCCTTCAGTCGTCGAAATAAAACCAAACCCTTTATCGGCGTTATATTGTTTTACCCTTCCAGTATAAAACTCTTGCTTCATGATTTTTCACCCTACTTTCCCAATGCAATTACTGTAGTAAATAAAAAGAGACTTTCATTTCCGCTCTTAAAAGTTATACGGCTTAATGAAGTCTCTTTTTATCGTTATTTCAAAAATTAGTCTTTTTGAACACTACCAAAAATCTTGTCACCAGCATCGCCTAAACCTGGAACAATATAACCATGTTCATTTAAGCCATTGTCAATAGATGCAGTATAAAGCTGAATATCAGGATGTGCTGCCTCTACTTTCGCGATTCCTTCAGGTGCTGCAACTAACACCATAACACGGATATCTTTACATCCACTTGCCTTTAATACATCAATAGCAGCAACTAAAGAATTACCTGTTGCCAACATTGGATCAATGATCATGGCAATACGGTTAGCGACATCAGGAACTAACTTTTTATAGTAAGTACGTACTTCTAGAGTTGCTTCATCACGCTCAAGCCCTAACACACTTACTTTTGCACTTGGAATTAGGTTAAGCACACCATCAAGCATACCGATACCTGCACGCAAAATCGGTACAATCGTTATTTTTTTACCCGCGATACGCTGAGTAGTAACATTGCCAGCCCAACCTTCAATCTCACAATCCACAACTGGTAAGTCTTTCGTCGCTTCATATGTCAATAACATAGTCACTTCCTGAGCAAGCTCACGGAAATTCTTGGTACTGATGTCAGCACGACGTAATAAACCTAATTTATGACGAATAAGTGGGTGACGAATTTCTTGAATGGCCACAGATGTTACCTAAAAATATAAAAACGTATTTATTATAATCTTTTTTTAACTATCAATAAAAAAAAGCCTCCATATTTGGAGGCTTTTTTGTACACAAGAATTATTGTTGCTGAGAAAGCATGAAATGTAATGGAGATAAAATTTCTGCTTTTAATGCCAAATTAATCATTGGATCTGGATAAACACCCAAAATAATAACTAATGCAGCAGCAGCCAATACCATTAAACCACCCACTTTTTGTCCCCAATGTGCATCAGCATCAATACGAGGAGTTTCAGGTGGAGTCATATACATAACAACCATCACACGTAAGTAGTAATACAAACCAATACCACTACCCACAATAATCATTGCAGCTAAGAACCAGTGTTGAGTTGTTACAGCAGCCATAACAACCAAGAACTTACCAATGAAGCCTGCTGTTAATGGAATACCAGCCAAAGATAACATCATGACTGTTAATGTTGCTGTAAGTACTGGACGGCGCCAGAACAAACCACGGTAGTCTGCAAGGCTTTGCGCTTCATCTACGTTGTTATATGGGCTAGACATTAACGCTACTGCACCAAAAGCACCAATAGTCGTTAATACATAAGTCACCACATACACAGTTACGCTGCCCAAGCTTGCATATGTCATGCTGATTAAAGCAATTAACAAATAACCAAAGTGAGCAATAGATGAATAACCCAAAATACGCTTTAAGTTGACCTGACGAACAGCAAGCAAGTTACCGACTAAAATTGACAATACGGCAATGATTGTCAAAACAGTCACGAGCGAGTTCACCATGATTGCGCCAGAAGCAAGCAAATAACGTACGAACAAACCAATTGTTGCAACTTTAGCAGCAGTCGCCAAGAACGTTGCCATTGGAGCTGGTGCACCTGCATATACATCTGGTGTCCATTTATGGAACGGTGCAAGCGACAATTTGAATGCAACAGCAAAAATAATGAGTGCTAAACCTAATAACACCATTGGCTGTTTGATTGCGCCAAATAAAGCTTGTACAGAATCATAGAATGAAAGCGAACCAGTGTAAGCGTAGATATACGCCATACCCATCAACAACATTGCAGAGGCTGTCGCAGAAAGTACAAGGTACTTAATCCCTGCTTCAAGCGACTGACTACGTTGATATGTATAAGCAAGTAAGCCGTATACAGGAATCGACATTAACTCAAGGCTAATGAAGAATGATGCATAGTGTGAACTTGCAACCATCAACATTGCACCTGCTACAGAAGCAAGTAACAGAAGATAGAGTTCTTCGCGGTTGTCTTTATAAGTCTCAATATACGCATGAGACAAAGTACAGCAAGCCAATGATGCAACTAAAATCATGAATTGATAGAACATGGTAAATGGATCAACCATAAACATGCCCATCACATTTGCCGGCACAAATTTACCGCCAAATAATTCTAACAAGATATAAAGTGCAGCAAGGTTTAAACCGACAACAGAGGTTGTTGCGATTAAATTATGGTTACGCTTAATTGAAATTAACAGCATGACGACGACTGCTGTCAAAGCAACAATCATCACCGGTGCTAAAGGCATAAGCGTAGAAAATGATACTGTGAAGTTCATGATTATTGGATCTCCACATGGTCAAGTTGAGTAGCTGTTTGCTGAACAGTTTCAACGACTTCTTGTACTGGTACATAACTATTGACCAACCACTGCATGCTTGAATGAGATACATCCAAGAATGTTTGTGGATAGATACCAAGCCAAACGAGACCAATCGCACAAATCATCAAAATACTAACTTCACGAGCAGATAAGTCTTTTAATGGACTAGTGTAGTGTTGCTTTTGTTCAGAGTTTGGTTCACCAAACAAAGCACGGTGAATCAAGATCAAACCATACAAACCTGCAAATACAAGGCTGATAGAAGCAATGATCGTGAATACAGGATATTTATTAAATGAACCCATCAAAATCAGGAATTCACCAATAAAGTTACCTAAACCTGGCACACCAACAAGAGCTGCGACGAAGAACATTAAGAAGAACGGTAAATACTGGAGCTGACCACGAAGACCACCCATCAAACGTAAATCACGTGTATGTAAGCGCTCGTAGATTTGACCAGACATAATGAACAATGCAGCTGATGACAAACCATGTGCCAACATCATGATCATTAAACCTTGGAAGGTCAAAATATTACCTGCATAAATAGCAAGTAAAACGAAGCCCATATGTGAAATCGACGTATACGCAAGTAAACGTTTCATGTCAGTTTGCTGGTAAGCACACCACGCGCCGTAGAAAATACCAATCAAACCGAAAATAATTGCAATATCTGCAAACTGTGCAGAAGCTGCCGGGAAGAATGGAATTACAAAACGAAGCAAACCGTACGCTGCTGTTTTAATCAAGATACCAGCCAAGTCTACAGAACCCGCTGTAGGTGCTTGAGCATGGGCATCCGGTAACCAGCCATGCAATGGGAAAACTGGTAACTTCACTGCAAAACCAATAAAGAAGCAGATCATGAAACCATACGCGAAGCCAGCAGGTAAACGATTCGCTACAGCTAATAAATAGTTGTAATCAAAACCGATCATGCCAGTCATCATGTAACCATAAACCACAAGGCCAAGGATACCGATTAACATTACTAAACCAGCGATTTGCGTATATAAGAAGAACTTGGTTGCAGCGTAAACACGTGAACGACCGTTTGAACCCTTATGACCCCATAACGCAATCAAGAAGTAGATTGGTACAAGCATCATCTCCCAGAAGAAGAAGAATAGGAACAAATCAATTGCCAAGAACACGCCGATAACGCCCCCTAAACTCCATAACAAGTTTAAGTGGAAGAAACCAACATTCTTTTGGATCTCACCCCATGAACAACCAACAGCAAGTACACCAAGTAAAGCTGTTAATAACACCATGAGTAAAGACAAGCCATCCACTGCTAGGTGAATGCCAATACCGAGAGATTGAATCCACGGTAAATAAAACTCAGCTGTCCAAGTTGGGACTTTTGAGCCTAACTCGTAGCTATAAGTACCACTTTGCCAAAGTGCAAGACCTAAGCCCAACGTGATGAGCATACCAATTAAGGCGATCCAACGTGGCAAAGTTTTGTCGAGTTTATCGACTAACCAACAAGTAAAACCTGCAATGAACGGAACAAGGATCAGCGCGGGTAAAATTAAATTGTTTTCCATTTTATTTCCCCACTACCTGAATAACGATCAAGATCATCAATAACACCACTACACCGAGTGACATGCTTGATGCGTATTCACGCAATGAACCTGTTTGACGTGAGCTTGTGAAACTGTTTCCGCCTTTAACAAGCGCAGGAAGAACAAGCCATAAGCTGTCAATCGGATCACGACCAAATAGTTTGGCGAAGAATAAATAAGGTTTAACAAAAACGATGTCATACAACGCATCGAAACCAAATGCAGTACGACAAATATGAGCTAAGCCAGCACCAAGACTTGTTTTTGCAAACGATTTTACTGCACCGTAAGCAAATGCAAATAGACCAATACCAACAGCTAAACCAACAAGCGCGATACCTACTGCTAAATGCTCTGCCCCATGCATGCCTTCAACAAATTGTTCAGCAACATGGAATTCAGGAATTTTTGCTGTATTCAAAATATTTGCTACTGGAGCTTTTAATGCAGCACCAACAAAAGTAGACAATACAGCCAAGATACCTAATGGAGCCCAGTAAGTAGCACCTTTAATCTCATGGTAATGTGTATTTTCTTTACCGAAGAATACAACCCAGATTAAACGGAAGGTATAGATTGAAGTCAGGAATGCACCTGCTACACCAGCCCAATATAAGCTGTTATATAAAGCAATCGATTGACCTTGTACCCAAACCTCACCGAGAATCGCGTCTTTAGAGAAGAAGCCGATTGTTAAGAATGGGATAGCTGCTAATGCACCGCCACCAATCGCAAAACATGCAAATAGGAATTTGTTTTTGTAGAACAAACCGCCCATTTTGAAAATATTTTGTTCGTGATGGTAAGCAAGAATAACTGCACCAGAAGACAAGAATAATAATGCTTTGAAGAATGCGTGAGCCAACATGTGGAACAAGCCAGCTTGATACGCTTCAGCACCTACAGCCATAAACATATAACCAAGCTGACTCATAGTTGAGTAAGCTAAAATACGTTTGATGTCTGTTTGTACGAGAGCAGCAAAGCCTGCAACTAATAAAGTTACAGCCCCTGTTACCGAAATGAATTGCATCACTTCAGGCGCAAGTTCAAATACGCTGAATAGACGGCAGCACAAGTACACACCAGCTGTTACCATTGTTGCTGCGTGGATTAATGCAGAAACAGGTGTAGGACCTGCCATCGCATCTGCTAACCATGTTTGCAATGGAATTTGTGCAGATTTACCAGCAGCACCCAAGAACAACATTAATGCAGTCCAGATAGTAAGTGACGAACTCTTCGTCATTACTTCTGCTGCGTGTTCAACGATGTACTGAGTATTAAGCGTACCAAATTGTTGGTAAAGCAAGAATAAAGCGATAAGTAAGAATACGTCACCTACACGGGTAACTGTAAATGCTTTGATCGCTGCCCAACCATTTGCAGGGTTTGCATAATAGAAACCAATCAGCAAGTAAGAGCATAGACCTACGCCTTCCCAACCTAAGAATAACAACGCTAAGTTGTCACCCAACACAAGCAAAAGCATGCTTGCAACGAACAGGTTGAAGTAAGAGAAGAAGCGCGCATACCCTTCTTCACCACGCATGTACCATGATGCAAAGATGTGAATTAGGAAACCAACACCCGTGATCATGCCCATCATGAGTAAAGATAAGCCATCTAAATGTAAGCTAATGCCAGGCGCGAAACCACCCACATTAAACCACGTCCAAAGATTTTGAACAAAAACTTGCTGGCCGCTACTGGTAAATGCCATACCAGCAATCAATGCAAATAATGCAGATAAACCTACAGAACCTACACCAATAATTGCTGCAACATTTTCAGAGAGCTTATCACGCCCAGCCGCCAATAAAATAAAACCGATTAGCGGAAATAATACTGTTAGATATAAATAACTCATCCGCGCATCTCACTAGCAGCATCCACATCCAAATGATGGAAGCGATGATAGAACTGAAGGACAATCGCAAGACCGATACACGCCTCTGCAGCAGCAAGGGTTAAAATCAGAATAAACATGACTTGTCCATCTGGTTGTGCCCATACGCTACCCGCAAGAACGAATGCTAACGCTGCAGCATTCATCATGATCTCAAGGCTCATTAACATAAATAAAAGGTTGCGTCGCACCATTACACCGTAAAAACCGAGTGCAAAAAGAATGGTTGCAACAATCAAACCATGTTCTAAAGGGATCTGGCCCATTATTCTTTTTCCTCTTCTGCACCTGGTTCACGTTTACCTAAGTGGTATGCTGCAACAAGGGCTGCTAGCAATAACATCGCGGCAACTTCAACCAACAATAAATAGTGTGTAAAGAGCGCTTGACCAACAACTTTTGGTCCAATTACTTGTGCTCCAAGTGGTGCAGAGATGGTTGTATATTCACCACCGAGCATCCAAACTAAAAGTAAGCCAAGTAAAAAGCTCATGAGTGCTGGATATGCCCAAGCATCCGAAGAAAGCCATTTACGCTCTTGTTCAACTGTGTGTTGCCCTAAGTTAAGCATCATCACAACGAATACGAACAAGACCATAATCGCACCAGCATAAACAATGATTTCGAGGGCGCCGGCAAACGGCGCACCTACGATCATGAAAATACCAGCAACAGCAAGCAATGAAACAATCAGACTAAGCAATGCATGTACAGGGTTCGTGTTAGTCACTACACGAACCGTAGAAACGATGGCCACGAGCGCCATCAAATAAAACGGCCACATCATGGTAATAGACTCCGTACATCGATTGGTGCACTTTCTTTTTGTGCTTGACCTTTCTCTTTACCGTTAATTGCCATACCAGTTACACGGTAGAAGTTATAGTCTGGGTATTTACCTGGACCTGAAATGAGCAAGTTTTCTTTCTCATATACGAGGTCTTGACGTACGTATTCGCCCAACTCGAAATCTGGAGTTAGCTGAATCGCTGTAGTTGGACATGCTTCTTCACACATACCGCAGAAGATACAACGAGAGAAGTTGATACGGAAAAATTCCGGATACCAACGTCCATCTTCTTTTTCAGCTTTTTGCAGTGAAATACAGCCAACCGGACATGCAACCGCACAAAGGTTACATGCCACACAACGCTCTTCCCCATCCGGGTCACGTGTCAAGATAATACGACCACGATAGCGAGGTGGTACAATTTCCTCTGCTGGTACTTCTGGATAAAGAATTGTGTCACGTTTACGGAAACCATGGGTAAATACCATGAATAACGTCCGAACGATTGACCCAACTCCAGCTAGAATTTTATACATTTTGTACTCCCTGCTGTCTTAGGCCTGATTCATCAGAATCACAGCACCAGTTACCAATAGGTTAACCAACGCCAGCGGCAAACAAATTTTCCAACCGAAGTTCATGACTTGGTCGTAACGTGGACGCATTAAAGAACCACGTGCCAATACAAACATCATTACGAAGAATGCTGTTTTAATCACAAACCAGAACACTGGTGGAACAAATGGAATTTCTAAATTAAATGGAGCTAACCAGCCACCAAAGAATAAAGTCACGATCAATGCAGAGATAAGTACAACGTTTACATATTCAGCAACGAAGAACATACCCCATTTCATACCGCCATATTCAACATGGTAACCTTCGGCCAATTCTTGTTCTGCTTCAGGTTGGTCAAATGGGTGACGGTGAGTTACCGCAACACCTGCAACAACGAAAATCAAGAAACCTAAGAACTGGGGAATGATGAACCAAACATCACGTTGAGCTTCAACAATTTCACGAAGGTTAAATGAACCAGCGATTGCAACCACACCCATTAGCGAGATACCCAAGAACACTTCATAAGAAATTGTTTGAGCAGCTGAACGCAAACCACCGAGTAATGAATATTTGTTATTTGATGACCAACCACCAAATAACACTGCATAAACCGCAATACCAGCCATTGCCATAAAGAACAACAAACCGATGCTCATGTCCGCAACACCCAATGCAGGGCTTACAGGAATAACCATGAACGAAAGCACCGCAGTTGCCATCGCAACTGCCGGAGCTAAACGGAAAGTTAATTTATCAGCAAATTTTGGTGTCCAATCTTCTTTGAACATGATCTTAAGCATGTCGGCAACGATCTGGAACATACCACCAGGACCAACACGGTTTGGACCATAACGGTCTTGCCACCAAGCAAGTAAACGACGCTCAATGAAAGACATCAACGCAGCAACAAGAACAACAACAAGCAAAATCACAACCGCTTGAACAACAGCGTAAGCAATTGGCCAGTTCTCAGCCCAAAGTGGCGTTTGACGTATAATTTCTTGATTCATGAATTACACTCCTAATGCCACTGAAACAGGTTCAGCTAAAGATACTGTCGGAGCTAAACCAACTGGGTAACCAATATAACCTGTAGGTAAATATTCGATTACTTGTACAGGTAAGCTCACAGTTGTTTCGCCTGCTTTTACTGTAATACGTTGGCCTTCTTGTAGATTCAAACGTGTTGCGTCTTGTTCGCCCACAGCAAATACAGCTTCAGGAATACGAGTTTCCATTGCAGGTGTTTTAATTGTGAATTCACCAGAACCAAAGATATGGTGCATTGGTACAAGACGGAAGCTTTCAGGATTTGCAACTACAGCTGTTGGAGCGACATAGCTACGTGCTGGACGTTTTGCTAAACGGTCGAATAAACGAACGCCTGAATCACCACCTTTTAAGTGACCACCCACTTCATCTTGATATTTGTTCCAAGATTGTGGAGAGTTCCAACCTGGCGCCCACGCAAATGGTACAAGCGAAGAAGCTTTTTGCGGACCTACATAACCTTCCATAGAGAATGTTAATGCTGAGTCTGGATCTGTCGGTTGCTTAGGTTCATGAACCGATAAAGGCGCACGCATCGCTGTACGACCAGAATAACGACGTGGTTCACGAGCAATTTTCAAACCATGTACACGGTAGCCAGCGTCTGGCGCAACGTCTTGAATTGCTTCAAGTACCGGAACGTTCTTCACGATTGTTTCGATTACGTCGTCAAGCACTGTCCAATCAATTGGCTTGCCTTTAAGGCCAGTTTCAATGGCATGCAACCAACGCCAAGATTCTTTAATCGCGTATTCAGGTTTGTAGTAGCTTGGATCGTAAACTTGGTAGAAGCGTTGTGCACGACCTTCTTGGCTTACGACAGTACCATCACCTTCAGCAAAGCTTGCTGCTGAAAGTACAATATCAGCCTGTTTCACAGTTTCAGTTTCACTGTGGTCAAGCACGATTACTGTTTCAGCTTTATCAAGTGCTGCTTTAACTTGAGCGGCCGGTAAACGACGGAATAAGTCATTTTCAACAATAACAAGTGTGTCGTAGTCTTGAGCAAATGCTTGTTCAAGGCTTAAGCCACCAAATAATGCCAAGCCCATAGAGTTCACTTCAGGAACAACAAGGCTTAAACCAGCTTTTGAGCCAAGGTTTTGCGTTAACTCTGCTGCTGCTTCCATAATTGAAGCATCTTGCAAGCTCGTACCCGCAATAATTAACGGTTTGTTTGCTGCTTTTAAAGTGTCGGCAATAGTTTGAGCAAATGCTTTTGCATCATCATCTAAACCATTAACTGTTTCGCCTTTAACTGCCGCAGCAACTGCAAAACCTAAACGCGCAATATCATTTGGAGATGCAACAACTTCACCAGTCGCAACATCCGCAAGGCGAGTTTGAGTTGCAGCCAAGATATAGATCGGAGATTTCGCTTCCTGACCAATACGTTGTACAGGCTCAGCCAACCAGTCCGGTGTACGTGTTTTTGCAGCCATTTCGCGAGCTTTGTTTTTTGCAGCTTGACGAACTGACAATGCCATACGTGGAGCAGTTTGAGTTAAATCTTCACCCAAAATTAATACTGCATCGTAGCTTTCAATTTCACGCATATTCGGGTTGTAAATACCCTCTGTTTGCATGATTGAAGCAGCAAGTTCAACGAGGCTTTGCTCTTTTTGTGCAACACCTGTTGAGTAGTTTGCTTGACCTACTAGTTCACGCAATGCGTAATTTGATTCTAAGCTTGCACGTGGCGAACCAATACCTAGAACTTTTTTGCCTTCAAGTTTCGCAATTGTTTGGTCCAACGCTTGGTCAACAGAAACAGTTGCTACTGTTTCGCCATTACGGAACTGAGGTTGACGTGGACGATCTGCACGGTTTACATAACCTGTGCCAAAACGGCCTTTGTCACAAAGGAAGTATTGGTTAACCGAACCATTGAAACGGTTTTCTACACGACGGATTTCGCCATAACGCTCACCCGGAGAGATGTTACAACCTGAAGAACAGCCATGACACACGCTTGGTGCATATTGCATATCCCATTTACGGTTATAGCGCTCTGAATGAGTCTTATCGGTAAATACACCAGTTGGACATACTTCAGTCAAGTTACCAGAGAATTCAGACTCTAAAGTACCTGATTCTGGACGACCAAAGTAAACACGTGATGCATTAGCATATACACCAAAGTCTGTACCGCCTGCATAATCCTTGTAGTAACGAACACAACGGTAACAAGCAATACAACGGTTCATTTCATGTGCAATGAATGAGCCTAGTTCTTGGTTGTAATGTGTACGCTTAGTAAAACGATAGCGACGACGGTCGTGGCCTGTCATTACAGTCATATCTTGTAAGTGACAGTGACCACCCTCTTCACACACTGGACAGTCGTGTGGGTGGTTGGTCATTAAGAACTCAACAATAGATTCACGGAAATCTACTGCTTCTTTGTCTTCAATCGAAATATAGGTATTGTCAGATGCTGGTGTCATACATGACATCACAAGACGTCCGCGCGTATCTTCAGGATTTGCATACTGAGTTACGGCACATTGACGACATGAACCAACAGAACCTAAGGATGGGTGCCAACAAAAATACGGAATATCAATGCCAAGGGATAAACATGCTTGTAGCAAGTTTTCTGATCCATTGACTTCGTACGATTTTCCATCGACATGAATTGTAGCCATAGTCGAATCCCTTAAGCTTGTTCTACGTTGCTAGTTTGCACGACAGGACGATCAGTCACTTTCGCTTCAAACTCGCTACGGAAATGTTTGAGTGCGCCCATAAGCGGCTCCATCGCACCTGGTGCGTGAGCACAGAAAGTTTTACCAATCCACAATTTACGAGTAAGTTCTTGTAAGTGGTCGATATCCTCTTTCTTACCTTCACCTGTCTCAAGTGCTTTAAGCGCTTTAACAGCCCATGGCAAACCATCACGGCAAGGTGTACACCAGCCACATGATTCACGCGCAAAGAATTCTTCCAGATTACGGGTCAACGACACCATACATTGGGTCTCGTCTACCACCATTAATAAACATGTTCCTAAACGAGAACCTGCTTTCATAATGGTTTCAGCATCCATTGGTAAATCAATGGTATCTGCCGGTAAAAAGTCAGTAGACGCACCGCCTGGTAACCATGCTTTAAGCTTCAAGCCATCACGCATACCACCAGCATGTTCTTCGATTACTTCACGTGCAGTCGTACCAAATGGTAGTTCCCAAAGACCAGGGAATTTTACTTTACCTGACGCACCATAAATCTTTGTGCCCGGATCTTTTGATTTACCTGCTGATAAACCGATATACCATTCTGGGCCACGAAGCATGATTGCTGGCAAGTTGTTATAAGTCTCAACGTTGTTCACAATCGTTGGACGACCCCATGCACCAGCAACTTGCGGGAATGGTGGTTTAGTACGTGGGTTAGCACGGCGACCTTCAAGTGAGTTAATCAATGCAGTTTCTTCACCACAAATATAACGACCTGCACCGGTGTGCACGTGTAACTCGAAGTTCCAGCCAGAACCTAAAATGTTGTTACCTAAGTAACCTTTAGCGCGGATTTGCTCAAGCGCTTCATTTAGGTATTGTGCAGCCTCGATATATTCACCACGAATAAAGATATAACCTTGAGTTGCTTCTAGGGTATAACCTGCAATCAACATACCTTCGATCAATTGGTGAGGAAGTTTTTCCATCAACAAACGGTCTTTAAAGGTACCTGGTTCCATCTCATCGGCGTTACAGATCAAGTAACGTGGACCGCCATCATTTGGCGCCATAAGAGACCATTTGATCCCTGCAGGGAAGCCTGCACCACCACGACCTTTTACAGTTGCAGCTTTAATGACTTCAAGCACTTCAGCAGGTTTCATACCTAATGCTTTTTTAAAGCCGGCATAACCTTCAAGTGCTTCGTAATCGTCAGCACTACGTACCGATTCTTGTTTGCTTAAACGCCAAGTCAGTGGATGAGTTTCCGGATTACCGTCGCCATAAATTGGTTTTGGTTCAGTATTCATACATACTTCTCCAATAACTGTTTGATTGATGTCACTTCTACTAAACCGTGAGTATCTTCATCAATCATTAACGTTGGGCCTTTGTCACAGTTGCCTAGACAGCAAATTGGAAGCAGCGTAAAACGACCATCTTGTGTCGTTTGACCAAACTGAATACCTAATTCGCGTTGGAATGCTTCAGCAAGTGTTTCAGCACCCATCAAAAAGCAAGCAATTGAGTCACAAAGCAAAATTACGTGGCGACCTACAGGTTGGCGATAGATACGGTTGTAGAACGTTGCTACACCTTCCAAATCTGCAACACTGATCGTTAATAATTGTGCGATGGCGTTCATTTGAGCATCATCTACCCAGCCATTACGGCGCTGTACGCACTTTAATGCATCTAAAGAAGCTGCACGTGGGTATGGATAGTGACCAATGTGATGTTCAATTTCGTGGATTTCTTCAGCAGTCAAAATCCCTTCAACATTCACACGTGGTTTTTTATCAGTCAGAATCATCATTTTGCGTTACCTCTTAGCGATCCACGTCAGCCATAACCACGTCAATGGTCGCCAGATAAATGATTAAGTCAGATACTAAACTGCCGTTAATCACTGAAGGAATTTGCTGTAAGTGAGTAAACGTCGGTGTACGGATACGAGTACGATAACTCATCGTTGCCTTATCCGAAGTCAAGTAATAAGTACTTGCACCTTTCACAACTTCAGTCATGAATGACGCTTCACCAGCAGGCATGACAGGACCCCATGACACGCTCAAGAAGTGCGTAATCAAAGTTTCAATATCTTGTAACGTCTTATCTTTTGGTGGTGGAACAGCCAATGGGTGATCCGCTTTATATGGACCAGAAGGCATGTTATCCAAACACTGTTTGATAATTTTGAGTGATTGTTCAATTTCACGGAAGTGAACAAGTACACGAGCGTACGCATCGCCTTCATACTCAACCGGAACTTCGAAGTCGAAGTTTTCATAGCCACTGTATGGACGATATTTACGAACGTCGAAATCAATACCTGTTGCACGTAAACCAGTACCGGTTACACCCCATGCAAGCGCAGATTTGGCATCGTATTGAGCAACATTACGTGTACGACCAATAAACACAGAGTTTTTGAATGCAGCTGTGTAGTATTCGTTCAAACGTTTTGGCATCCAATCTAGCAACTCTTTAACAAGTTTTTGCCAGTTGTTTGGAAGGTCATGTGCTGTACCACCAATACGGAACCATGCTGGGTGCATACGGTAACCCGTAATTGCTTCAACGATGTCGTATACTTTTTGACGGTCTGCGAACATATAGAATACTGGTGTCATACCACCGGCATCCTGAATTGCCGTACCACAGTAAAGTAAGTGGTTATTAATACGGAACAATTCGTTTAACATGACACGGATCACTTGTGCACGCTCAGGAACTTTAATTCCAGCAAGCTGCTCAACAGCCATGACATATGGCATGTTTTGCGCACAACCACCCAAGTAGTCAACACGGTCAGTATAAGGAATGAAAGAGTGCCATGTTTGACGCTCAGCCATCTTTTCCACACCGCGGTGGTGATAACCGATATCAGGAACACAGTCCTTCACTTCTTCACCGTCTAACTGCAATACAATACGGAATGCACCGTGCGCAGATGGATGGTTAGGACCCAAGTTCAAGAACATGAAGTCTTCGTCAGCGTTACCACGCTTAAGACCCCAGTCTTCTGGTACAAAGCGTAAGTGTTCCTGTTCGAAATCTTGCTTCGCTTTGTCTTGCATGTACGGCGTATATTCTGTCGCACGTGCTGAATATTCTTTACGAAGCGGGTGACCTTCCCAATAAGTTGGTAACAAGATACGACGAAGCATTGGATGCCCTTCGAAATTGATACCGAACATATCGTAAGCTTCACGTTCATACCAGTTGGCATTTGGCCAGATATTTGTCGCTGTCGGGAGGTTAAGATCGTTTTCGTTCAAGGCAACCTTGATACGAATGTCACTATTACGCTCAAGCGATAATAAATGATAGAACACAGTGAAGTCAGATGCTGGCAAACCATCACGATGTTGGCGTAAACGCTCATCCATCGCTGATAAGTCAAACAGCATTACATAAGGACGTTCCACTTTACGCAGGAACATGAGGACTTCTTGCACGCGTGCGCGCTCAACCCAGACTGTTGGAAACTCTTCAAAAGTCGCCTGCACATAGAAATTCTCACCAAATTTGGTTTTGAGCTCTTCTACGATTGCAAATGCTGGGCGTGAATCAACTGGTGTTGATTCTGGCATAGCAATGTCAGTTTCAGCCATTGGCTTGGCTTCCTATTTAATACAAATTCTGTCAATTTTCTCGATGAACATATCGGTTAGATATGTCAAAACACCGTCAAAAAATTATTTAATCTCATCCATAGAGCGTAAGTTTTTAACGGCAATACGCTGCGCATTCTTACGATCACGTTCTGGCATCATCTTTGGCTTATACACTGGCTGAAGATCATCACCAATCACGGCAGAAAGCGGGCGTCGCTCTAATTGAATCTGGTCTTGTAAAAGCATTAATGCTTGGATTAATGCTTCAGGACGAGGCGGACAACCTGGGACGTACACGTCAACAGGAATAATTTTGTCTACACCTTGTACTACTGAATAGATGTCGTACATACCTCCAGAGTTTGCACAAGCACCCATTGAAATAACCCATTTAGGTTCTAACATTTGTTCATACAAACGTTGGATAACCGGAGCCATTTTTACAAAGCAGGTACCTGCAACAATCATCAAGTCAGCCTGACGAGGTGAAGCACGAATAACCTCTGCACCGAAACGGGACAAGTCATGCACGCCTGTTAAGGTCGTTGCATATTCAACGTAACAACATGATGTACCAAAGTTAAATGGCCACAAAGAGTTTTTACGTCCCCAGTTTACTGCTGTATGCAAGACATCCTCTAAACGAGTCATGAATACGTTTTTATTCACTTCCTCTTCAAGTGGATCTGTCACAATTTGACGATCTTGCAATGGATATTGATCAGCATCCGGATTCGCGCGGGTCAGAGTATATTTCATCCCGACTTACTCCTTTTCAGATGACAATGCAGGTGTAGTTTTTGACTTAACACGACCTGATGATTGGGCTGGAATCTGGCCTGTAGGGTCAGTTACGAGCTCTTCAATAGAGTTAAAGCGTGTAATTTCAGCAATGTTCATTGTTGGTGAACCGACTTTAATCTTCTCACCTGCTAATTTACGGCGATCTGCCGGTGCCCAACTTAAAGCACCTACAGAGAAGGCATAAACAAGCGCAATTAATAGGTCAACGACAAAGATTACGACAGTGGTATAACCCAACCATCCTACTTCACGCACCGAAGTAGACCATGCATAGAGGTAAAGTGCCTCTAAGTCGAAAACAACGAAGAAAATTGCAACTAGATAGAACTTTGCAGACAGGCGAATGCGAGCGCCACCAGCACTCACGACACCTGATTCAAACTGCTCTTGCTTAGCACGTCCCCACGATTTCCCCCCGAGGAGTAAGGGAACTGTGAGCATAAAGACGCAAAGAAATGTAACGCCGATCACGAAGGCGATAATCGCCCAGTCGTATGGAGTAATGGCACTCATGCGGGGATAACTCCTGGCAGGCCTATTATTTAACAAAGAATGTATGTATTGGCCTTCAAATACACCAAACACAAAATTAATCCCGCCAATTGTACCTGATTTCTAATTTCCCTTGCTAGTTGAAGCGTCTTAGTCTTTTGGATGATTTTCCAATCAAAAGTAATCATCTATGTCTTGTAGAGGGGGTTTCACCGCTTATAATCGGTTTATTTGATAGTTTTCGCACTTGTAATGATTTTTTTCATTTTCTGATTTTTAATATTATTTGCACAATTGCTCAATCGGTCAAATTAAACACCTTACTTTTTTATAATATTAATCGGTTTTTTATTGTATTCATCTTCCCCTCTGAATTATGATGAATGTTTAATCATGCATTAATATTTTATTACTCTTGGATAAGAGTGTTTATCATTAAGGGCAGCTGATGCCATACTCACTTCGTGAATTTTCATTTTCTACCTCCCTGAAATTTTTTCTCTTATTTACCATCATTATTACGCTATGTTGCTTTATTGGAATTGCATCTCGTCCTCTTAGTTTTCTTGCTTTTTTCTGGCCTGCTAACTCGGTATTTCTAGGCCTATTGCTTCGATTTCCACAAACACGCCAAATAGGTAGTTTTGCCGGTGCTTTTACCGGTTATATGATTGCCGATTTAGTTAATGGCACACCTCTTTTTCTCACCCTTATTTTAACGATATCCAACTACCTGTATGTAGTAACGACTTTAGCACTCGCAATATTGTTTAATCGCCATATAAAAGCAGCTTATCAAGGCTATTCTTATTTACTCTTATTCGCACTATGCGGGATTGGCAGCATAACCGGTGCTTTGTTTGCAGCAACTTTTGTGCCTATGTTTAACACCAAATTTATGATTGGTAGTTTTTGGGCCGAATTTGGTTATTGGGTTACATCAGAGCTTCAAAATGCTTTATTGTTGCTGCCCATTATTTTAAATATCCCCCCTTACCTTAAAATAAAAAACTACCTTAAGGGTAATCGTATATATATCAAAGCGATTGATTTTTTGCCTTTATTCGCTGTTTTAATTTCGATAGGAGTGAGTTATTACGACTCGGGTCCAGGTTCCCTACTCTACCCCATCGCCGCATTAATCTGGTGCGCTATCCGCTATAAACCGATTATTGTTGCTCTCATTACATCCTTTACCAGTGCATATATTATTTATCATGTCTCAGGGCATTATTTATTACTGTATCCGCAAGACTATTTAGGCAATACCATTTCTATACGTATAGGGCTGATCATGATGACGGTTGCGCCACTTACCGTTTCCAGTATTAGCGCACTCCATTCTGAATTAATTCAGAAGTTACAACATGCAATTGCCCATGATGAACTCACCTCAAGTTTAACTCGACGCCAATTTTTACAGTCAGTCCGCCTACTCCAAGAAAAAGTACAAAAGGAAAATAAGACCTCTGCATTTTTTATGTTGGACGTCGATCATTTTAAAAAAGTGAATGATAGTTATGGCCACTTAATTGGAGATAGAGCCTTACAGACCTGTGTAACGACCATACAAAATATTTTACATCCTCATGACTTACTAGGACGTTTTGGTGGAGAAGAATTCGCAATTTTTATTCCGGATACCACCAGAGAGGCTGCCTTTGAACTCGCGGAAAGAATACGCATTCAAATTAGTCAGCAACCGATTTATGTATATGGCAAATTACCCATCTTTGTGCAGGTAAGTATTGGTATTAGCTTATATTCTCCAAGCTATCACCGCTCTATTGAAAGTTTGTTTAAAGAAGCAGACGATGCACTCTATCAAGCAAAGCGCCGAGGGCGTAATAGAGTTTTTATTTCTTTGTAATATTTTCAAGTCATCATCTAGTGTAATGAATTTTATACAATATCTTCTGTTTTGCCATGTATGCTAATAACAGATAATAAGGAGAAAAATGCATGAATCTAGAATATACGCATAAACCAGACTATTACTTGTTTGCACAATTACTGGTGCGACATATAGAAAGCTATATTCATAAACACCCAGATGCAGATAATGCCATTTTTGACTTGCGAGATGTCTATGAAATTTTTAGGCAAGATTTCGCATCAACCACAACAAATCTAGAAGGCATTTTACATATTGCAGACTCATATAGAGTTGAGACTTTGAATGGGGATCAGCCTCTTATTCAAAAATATCAAATTGATGCTAAAAATAATTCGCTCTTGATTGACTTTAATACAGATGCACTCAATAGCCTGAGAAGCGGCAAACCTATTTTGGAACCTGATGCAACTCAGTTATAAATGAACCAATAAAAAAAGCACCTTATGCAGGTGCTTTTTTATTGCTCTTTAATGGCGGTTGTTTAAAGCGATGTGCTGGCCAAGTCATAATAAAGCGTGCGCCTCCCAAACTTGGACTTTCATCTACCTTAATTTCCCCACCAAACCAGTAAGCAATACGACTTACGATAGAGAGACCCAAACCATAACCGCCAGATGCGCGTGTACGACTGTCATCTAAACGGGCAAAGGCTTCGAATACACGTTTGCGGTCTTGCTCAGGAATACCCGGTCCGTCGTCTTCAACACAGACAAAAGCCATGCCATCACTATGAATACCGCCCGTAATCCGAACTTTGTTATCACAATAACGAACAGCATTACCTACCAGATTTTGTACAACACGGTGAAGGTAACGACGCTCTGCATCTACTTTCACATATAAAGGCGGTGGAATAAGTTCAATTTCTTTCTGTGTTTTTAAAGCCTCAGTTTCAACTGCAACCTGATCCAACACTTCAAAAAGTACAATTTCTGCAAAGTCTAATGAAGGTGTACCCTGCTCTAGTTTTGCATAAGTCATAATTTCATCAATTAAGGTATTGAGTGCTTCAATATCTTTATCAATCATGTCGACCTGATGCATACGATGATTGTAATCATCTTCTTCGGCTAACATTTCTGTACCAAAGCGAATACGTGCCACAGGTGTTCTGAGTTCATGAGATACTGCTCTCATTAACTCACGTTGAGCCTCAATCAAACGCTGAATATGGTCAGACATATTGTTATAACTTGAAGCCAAGTTTGCCATTTCGTCGCTTCCTTCAATAGGAACACGCAGTGACAAATCACCCGATTTCATACGGTTTAATGCATAACGCACCTGTCGGATTTTGCGCTCTAACGGCAAAATCAAACCGTAAACACCCAGACTTAATAAGAATAAGCTAAATAAGGTAATACCCGCCGAAAGCTGTAAAGGCATCCAGTTAAACATTGGAACCGGACCCAGCACTAACACCTGCGCAGGATGATTCGGTATTGGAGACACAATCGAAATGGTTGTACCGCGCACTGTTGCGCTATCTTTGTACAACATGACACTTTGGTCTTGGCGCAAACGTCCAATCTGTTCAGAATCCAGATTTACATCTTGAATGTTTTGAATATTGATCGGATATGAGAAATGCTTTTGAATCTTGGCAAGATATTCTTGTTCCTGCCCCGGATAAAACATTAAATAGTCGAGCACAAAAATAGGAAGAGCCTTCATTTGGCGTTCAGTGATTTTGTCGACTTTTATAGATAGGTAATGTTGTGGGTCGTCACGTAAGCCAATAATGACATATGCGATGCTATTGCTTGCATCGTAACGAACTACAGATTTTTGTGCTTCGATCCGCTTTTTCTCGGTACGAGACAGCTCAACCTTACTTGCATCGGTATAATAAATTGGAAGTTCGAGCAAATCAGATGCGTCAGAAATCCAATCTATTTTTTGCTGCTTCCCAGGTTGTCGAGCGACTCCTTCACTAATGACATAAGAAATACCATCAGTTAAAGATTCTCGGTATTCTTGTGCGCGTTGGTAGTTGATAATTTGTACCAGTAAATACCCAAAAACAGCCACCAAAACAACAAGAATTACCAGCCCCGCATATATTCGCAGGAATATACTGTGTTTAAACACTCGACCAACCTTATAGGAAGTTTAATCAGATTTTACAATCCATTGGTTTCTTTAACAAACAAGTAACCTTTACTACGTACAGTTTTAATACGTTTTGGATTTTCAGGATCATCGCCAATTTTTGGACGAATACGTGAAATACGTACGTCAATTGAACGGTCTTGACCATCGTATTCGATACCACGTAAACGTTCGAAGATATCTTCACGCGATAAAATACGGCCAGCGTTTGATGCAAGCAACCATAACAAGTCATATTCAGCACTTGTAAAATCAACAAGCTCACCATTCAACGTTACCGAACGGCCACCATTGTCGATGACAAGGTCGTCAAACTCAATACGTTGAGCAACTTCATCTTCAACAGTTTTATCCGTACGGCGTAACAAAGCACGAATACGCGCTAATAATACACGTGGTTGAACTGGTTTCGCGACATAATCGTCTGCACCCATTTCAAGACCAAGTACCTGATCCATATCTTCAGTACGTGCAGTCAACATTAAGATTGGTTGATGATAGTGTGGGCGAACTTCACGACAAACGGTTAAACCATCTGCACCCGGCAACATGACATCCAAGACCACAAGATCCGGTTGCTCACTAATAATACGACGAATTGCACGGTTACCATCGGTTTCTACACCAACTTCCAAACCATTACGGATTAAATATTCTTGAGTTAATCGCGCTAAACGCTCGTCGTCTTCAACGATCAGAATCTTTGGTAACTTTTCTTCTTGGCTCATATCATTGCCCCTATAAATCTCATTACATGTATCTTAAAAATCTTGCAGATACATTCGTTTATCATTTGCAATATACACACGTTTACATTGTAAACAAGTAGGCGTTCACCAAACTGATACATGACAACCATGTTTTGTTGCATTTTATTAATCTTTGAATTTTCAGGTATTTTTATTATCTGTTTATTGTTCTTAAATGTCATAATCTATTCATATTTCCTATGTATGAATATTAAACAAATTATTTCTTCACTAAATTTAAATTCACTCAAGTGTTTGTTTTTTGAGTTATCCACAAAGTTATCTATAAGTGTTTTTTCACAGCTTTGGTATGCTATCTCCCGACAAATCATACAGATAAAAAATTACTAAAAAGTCAAGATTGATCTACCGTAAAAAATCCCGTATCTTGTGTTGAAAATAAACTTTAACTACTAAGTCTTGTGTTTATCCCTCAAATATCGTGGCATGTTTTTTGCTCGGTTCAAACGGTCTATGAACATAACAAAAGTGACAATGGAGCTATGCTGGCATGAGCGTAATTACTTCGACTCCCGGTCAAATTCAGGTGATTAAACGCACCGGAGATGTTGCTGCATTTGATGCAGAGAAAATTTCTGTTGCGATTGGTAAAGCTTTTCTTGCTGTGGAAGGTCAACAAAGTGCGGATTCGAGCCGTATTCACGACCGTATTACCCAACTGACGGAAATGGTACTGAACACTTTCACTCGCCGTTTACCTTCTGGCGGTACCATTCATATTGAAGAGATTCAAGATCAAGTTGAACTTGCACTGATGCGTACTGGGGAGCACAAAGTCGCTCGTGCTTACGTTATCTATCGCGATCAACGCGCAAGTGCCCGTAAAGACACAAATTCTAATCATCACCCTACCTTGCAAGTTACCGATGCAAACGGTCAGCTTCAACCACTTGATTTAAGTGCACTGCAAGCAACTGTAAATCGAGCTGCTGAAGGCTTAGAAGGTATTGATGTTCAAGCAATTATCGATGAAACCGTTAAAAACTTATATAACGGCGTAAAAGAAAGCGATATTGCTACCACCATGATGATGGCAACACGTACACGTATTGAACAAGAACCTAACTATACATACGTAACTGCACGTTTGCTTCGTGATGAGTTGGTCAGCACTGGCTTAGCATTCTTAGGTTTACCAGCCGATACAGCTGAAAACAATGCACTTGAAGCATTCTTGAAAAAAGGTGTAGAGCTTGATTTGCTTTCACCGGACTTGCTTAAGTTCGATCTAGAAAAACTAGCAGCGGCAATTCAACCGGAACGTTCTAACCAGTTTACCTACTTAGGTTTACAAACTCTATTTGACCGTTACTTCATCCATTCAAATGGCGTTCGCTTCGAATTACCACAATTATTCTTCATGCGTGTGTCAATGGGTCTTGCACTTAATGAGCAAGACAAAGAAGAGCGTGCAATCGAGTTCTATAACTTGTTGTCTAGCTTTGACTACATGGCCTCTACGCCTACCCTGTTTAACTCAGGTACATTACGTCCACAGCTTTCAAGCTGTTACTTAACAACGATTGGCGATGACCTTTATGATATTTATGGTGCAATGCGTGACAACGCGATGCTCTCTAAATGGGCAGGTGGTTTAGGTAATGACTGGACACCTGTACGTGCCTTGAACTCTTATATTAAAGGTACAAACGGTAAATCTCAGGGTGTTGTTCCGTTCCTTAAAGTTGCGAACGATACAGCCGTTGCGGTAAACCAAGGTGGTAAGCGTAAAGGTGCGGTATGTGCGTACTTAGAAACTTGGCACTTAGACATCGAAGAATTCTTAGAACTTCGTAAAAACACAGGTGATGACCGTCGTCGTACTCACGATATGAACACTGCAAACTGGGTTCCTGACCTATTTATGCAACGTGTGTTTGAAGATGGCGAATGGACACTATTCACTCCGTCTGAAACTCCAGACCTACACGATTTAACTGGTGCTGAGTTTGCTGAACGCTATGCATACTATGAGTCTGTTGCGAAAGAACAGAACATGTTGCACAAGAAAGTACGTGCGAAAGACTTATGGCGCAAAATGCTTTCTATGTTGTTCGAAACTGGTCACCCTTGGATCACATTTAAAGATGTTTGTAACTTACGTTCACCACAACAACACGTTGGCGTAGTTCACTCATCTAACCTATGTACTGAAATTACGTTAAACACCAACCAAGACGAAATTGCAGTATGTAACTTAGGTTCGATCAACCTTGTTCAACACGTTAAAGGCGGCGTATTAGACCGTGAGAAGTTAGCGCGCACTGTTAAAACAGCAGTTCGTATGCTCGATAACGTTATCGACATTAACTACTACGCTGTACCACAAGCGAAGAACTCTAACTTGAAACACCGCCCTGTTGGTATGGGTATCATGGGCTTCCAAGATGCGCTTTACGAAATGGGTATGGCTTACGGTTCTGATGAAGCTGTGAACTTTGCTGACGAGTCAATGGAAGTGATTAGCTACTATGCAATCCAAACTTCAAGTGACTTGGCTGTTGAACGTGGTGCTTACTCAACATTTAAAGGTTCATTGTGGGATCAAGGCATCCTTCCAATCGACTCTTTAGAAATTGTTGCGAAATCTCGTCCAGAACGTATGTTTGAAGTTGACCGTACTCAACGTTTAGATTGGGACAGTTTACGTGCCAAAGTTCAAAAAGACGGTATGCGTAACTCAAACGTAATGGCGATTGCTCCAACTGCAACCATTTCGAACATTTGTGGTGTTTCTCAGTCTATTGAGCCAACATTCCAAAACTTATATGTGAAATCTAACTTGTCTGGTGAGTTCACTGTGATTAACCCTTACCTTGTTCGCGCATTAAAAGAACGTGGTCTTTGGGACACAGTGATGGTTAATGACCTCAAACACTTTGAAGGTTCAGTACAAAAAATTGCTCGTATTCCTGAAGAATTAAAAGCAATCTTTGCAACTGCGTTTGAAGTTGAGCCACGCTGGATTGTTGATGCTGCATCACGCCGTCAAAAATGGATTGATCAAGCACAGTCTCTTAACCTTTACATCTCTGGTGCAAACGGTAAGAAACTTGACATCACTTATAAGATGGCATGGTTACGTGGTCTTAAGACGACTTATTACCTCCGTGCATTAGGCGCAACATCTGCTGAAAAATCTACAATTAACACAGGTGCGTTAAACGCGGTTAAACCTGCAACTGTAGAAGCAGCAGCACCTGCGGCAGCTCCGGTCGTAGAAGCGAAGAAGCCTGAAGCAGTTGAAGAAGACGGCTTCACTCAAGCAGCTCCGGTTCCTATGGCTTGTTCAATCGACAACCCAGATTGCGAAGCTTGCCAATAACATTCAATAAAGTTGCTCTTTAACACAAAAGAGCAACTTTAAACGAGGTAAAGATTATGTTTTTTCATCTCAGCCATAACTATATGCTTGGTGTTGGAATCTTAATCTTTGCCTTTATTTTCTTTTATACGCCTATGGTTTACGCCTTTTTTAAAATCCGTAAACAACAGCGTAAGCAAAATAAGTTGTAGGGATAATGGACCAAAGGCCCAAAATTTGGTCATACATCAATAAAACTTAATTTTGTTTACACATTATGAGCGTATAGTAGTGACATCTTCGTTTAGAGATGTCGAACATAGATATATACAACGAAGAGAGAACAACAATGTCTATCCTTAGTTGGGACGATTTTGAAGATGATTCGCAAAAACCGGCTGCACCTGAACACAAGTCTGCGCCCGTCAACCCGGAAAAAACGCCTGATTCGCAGAATGTATCTGCTGCGCAGCCATCATCGCAGAGCGTGGCAGCTCCACAATCCACTGGAACCCATTCCGTGCGATCAACAAATCCAACCGATTCAATGGCTCGAGCATCTGAAGCCTTAGAACATTTGGATGTTGCTCCTGGCCTTGAAGAGTTAGAAATGGGCGCGCAACGCGTTCAGGTTGACGACAAAGCCATGATTAACTGTCGCGCTGACTTGAACCAGCTTGTTCCATTTAAATATGAGTGGGCTTGGCAAAAATATCTAGATGGTTGTGCAAACCACTGGATGCCTCAAGAAGTGAACATGAACCACGATATCGCACTTTGGAAGTCTGAAAATGGCTTAACTGAAGATGAGCGTACGATCGTTATGCGTTCTTTAGGTTTCTTCTCGACTGCGGACTCTTTGGTTGCGAACAACCTCGTATTGGCAATTTACCGTCACATCACGAACCCTGAATGCCGTCAGTACATTTTGCGTCAAGCGTTTGAAGAAGCAATTCACACTCACGCTTACCAATACTGTATCGAATCTTTAGGTATGGACGAAGGCGAAGTCTTCAACATGTACCGCGAGATTCCATCGGTTGCACGTAAAGCAGCTTGGGGCTTGAAATACACTCAATCGTTAAGTGACCCTACTTTCCACACAGGTACGCCTGAAAACGACCAACGTTTACTTCGTAACTTGATCGCGTTCTACTGTGTTCTTGAAGGAATCTTCTTCTACTGTGGCTTTACTCAAATTTTGAGTATGGGTCGCCGTAACAAGATGAATGGTGTTGCTGAGCAGTTCCAATACATCTTGCGTGATGAGTCTATGCACTTGAACTTTGGTATCGACATGATTAACCAAATCAAGATTGAGAACCCTCACCTTTGGACTGCCGAGTTCCAACAAGAAGTGATTCAAATGATTCTTGAAGGTACGATGCTTGAAATCGAATACGCACGTGACACAATGCCACGCGGTGTATTGGGTATGAACGCAAGCATGATGGAAGAATATTTGAAATTCATCTGTAACCGTCGTTTATCTCAGTTAGGTTTACCAGAGCAATTTGTTGGTGTAACTAACCCATTCGCGTGGATGTCGGAGATGATGGACTTACGTAAAGAGAAGAATTTCTTTGAAACTCGCGTAACTGACTACCAAACTGGTGGTGCGTTAAGCTGGTAAGTTGAAGCGTTCTTACTCAAAGTAATTTGAGACTATAAAAAATCCGACTCTATGTCGGATTTTTTATAATTATTAGTATTAAATTGAACCAGATTAGCTTATAAGAGATACATTATGCATATAAAGTATTTAATAATTTTTAGCGTCATAAGTTTGTGTACCTTAAATATTATAGGCTGCTCAAAATCACTTTCACCACAAAATAATAACCAAAGTGAGTCAAGTAAACTATACGAACAAGGTAGCAAATACTTCTTAGGAAAAAATGTTCCACAAGATTATCAAAAAGCTTTTTCTTATTTCCAAATGGCGGCTGAACAAGGCTTACCTATTGCACAAAATGATTTAGCAGGAATGTACTCCAAAGGAATTGGTACGTCGAAAAATGAAGAAAAAGCTTACTATTGGTATGAGAAAGCTGCTAAAAATAATTTTCCAGAAGCTCAATACAATATGGGGCTTATGTATGATAATGGCTATTATGTAAACAAAAATAGATCTAAAGCCTTAGAGTTTTATAAACTATCTGCTAATCAAGGTTATGCTAAAGCTCAATATAATCTAGCAAATGCTTATCTTTCAGGAGATGGTGTACAAAAAGATATTAATTTAGCTTTAGAATTATATGAAAAAGCTGCAATACAAAATCTTTCTGAAGCTCAATATAACTTAGCAAATATTTATTCAGATGGTAACTTAGTTAAACAAGATAATGAAAAAGCTTTAGAGCTATATATACAACTAGCTGAGAAAGGTGTACCTGAAGCTCAAAACAATCTAGCCTATATGTATGCTAATGTTTACTCAGATTATGAAAAAGCAAAATTTTGGTTCAAAAAAGCTGCTGATAATGGATATGAACCCGCAAAAGAGGCTTTAGAGCAGTTTCAGTAATCCACAATATATTACTTAGATCAAAAGGGTTGCTAATAGCAGCCCTTTTTCATATCTATCTCTCAACTCGATATAAAGGTAAAACTATTTTTAAATAAAATTAGGTTTATTTCTTATGCTTAACTAATTTTAAACATAATATTGAAACAACCACCACTAACCAAATTAAAATTAAATATCTCATCAATAAGGTGGGGAACATAACCCAAATCCACCAAGAAGCAACTTCCTCGTCACTTGTTGAAAAATTAATTACTCTCCCCTTTTCATCTTCAAAACGAACATTACTAGCTACAATTTTATTACCATCAAGGAATATTGAAGGATAAGGAAAAAAACTTCCTTCTAATTTAAGCAATCTTCTAGGTTTATATAAGTCACAAAATGAACCATTTTCATTTCTAAAATATGCACAATTAATAAGAAAATTTTCATTATCTCTTTCTACGACTAACGACCTTATACGTCTATTTTTAAAATGAAATTCAGGCTCATAAACAACAAAACTCTCTTTTCTAGGAGTAAAAACTATACTTGGGTTAAGAGCACAAAGCAGTACAATCACACACAAACTTAAGGAAAGGACAAGAACAAAATTTTTATAAATATACGAATATAATGAAAAAAATGGATCAAACACTTCCCTAGAGATCCACATTTTAAGTTTATAAATCACAACTATCCCCACTATAAAACAATAGTAAAAAAACCAGAAGCTAATAAAACACCTGTACTAAAAGTACCGACACATACAAGAAAATTTATAATCCATATTCTTTCTTGTTTTACATAATTTTTTAATAGTTTTGCTAAGATAAATAGCAAAAAAATAAAGAATATGTGTTGTGATAAAAATTAGCTTTTATTCTAATTTCGAATTCAAAAAGAAATTTTAAGTTAAACCGAGTTATATCTCACTCAAGTTATACAGAGTAATTTTAGTCAAAATGATTAGCGGGAGCTATCAAATTTGCTCACAAAAAAGCCGATTTGTGTCAAAATCGGAATTTTGCTTTTTTGTAGTGGACAAAAATTTTAACACACTGATTTTAAAAATCTTTTTAAACATGGTTTCAGATAACACCCATTATGTTAAATAATCAATACTTAAAGTTGAAAATTAGTCTTCGACCAATCCTTTTAAAAAAAATTGAAGCCCTAAATAAATTGAAGTATATAACATGACTCCAAAAGCATTTTCCAAACTCAAAAAAATAAGACTTACTAAAAAGCTTAAAGAAATTGCAAATGTTAAAGATAAAATAGTATTAAAAAAATCATTAACTTTATATTTTTTTATAAACATAAAAATTATATAAATAAGTCCAGTTAAAGCTAGATTTATGCCCAATATAATTGGATAAAATACCAATAAAAAGAAAAAAAATATTGAAGCTATGCCCAAAAATATATGTAATATACAAAAAATTCGCCAAAAACCATTCATAGGTACTACCTATTAATTATTAATATTTTCTAAAATTAACATAATACAGCTTATGTGAAAGGTATTTTTTATCTAATATAAATCATAGTTTTATTTTTTAACCAAAGCCCAACTCATAGTACTTGGGCTGTTTTAATGATTTGTCACCTTTCAGGATTACTTTTTGATCAACCCTCCACAATTTCATGTAATCTCTATTAATTTTAAAGCAGATAAATATCTAATCTAAATCCATCATATGTCGTAAGAGTTACTAAACTTTTGAATTGCTGAAATAGAAAATGACAATTTATATGTCACATGACAAACAGAAACCATGGATTATGTTCGCTAGCTCAAATCCAAATAACCAAATACAGCTTTTTCAACTCGCTGCTGTAAATGATTTAAATCACTTTCCCCTGCTATACCTGCCGCGTTAATCATTCCCTTGCTTAAAGCAATCACATCTTGTGCAGCTATTTGCGCATGTGAAATGCCAGAACGCATGAACAGATCAGAAATTATGGTTTCAAGCTTGTATTGAAGCTGACTTTCCTCAAAGTCTTTTCCAATGAGTTCAGAAGCAAACTCTAGTGTTCGTGCCAACTGCGGGCGGCTCAATTGATGTTGTACAGCGGCTTGTATAATGAGTTTTAGTTTATCTTTTAAGTCTGCGCCATCACTTTGCTATATGACTTCAACAATATGATTTGAAAGTTTGGCGCGTTCACGTCGAATTAGCTCGACGATTAAAGCATCTTTAGAAGGAAAGTATTGATATAGGCTACCAATGCTTACGCCAGCAAGTTCGGCCACGGCATTTGTGTTAAATCCAGCAAAGCCTAAAGACTCTAAAATGCGAGCAGCCGCTTCTAATATTGCTTCAAAAGTAGCCACTGAACGTGCTTGACGCGGGCGTTTGCGTGGATCTGCGAGTGTTTCTGACATGGCCCGAAATGCGAGTATTTAATGTGAGTAATCACTCATATACTGACTGAGTCATATTGATATGACAAGAAAATCCTGTCTTTTCAATTGAACTACAACTCGGCCCAGTCATGGAGTAGTTATGTCTAGAACCTATACTTTTTTTATTCATTTAAGAGCATTGCCTGCTTGGTTGGCTTTAGCTCGTGAAAAGCGGGCTGAGTTTAGTGCACAAAAACTTGGACCTATTTTTGCAAAGTACCCGACTGTAAAAGTTCGTTGGTATGATATTGAAGCGTTTAGCACTAAAGCCAGTGATATTGCTGTGTTTGAAACCACATCTCTGCAAGATTATTATTTTGTGATTGATGCGATCCGAGACTCTGAGTTGTGTACGGTGCCCTACTTTGAGTTTGTAGATATTATTCCAGCAATTGAAGATGGGTATGTGGAGTATGAAAATTCTTTATAGACATTGCTAATAATCTTTTTTACTTTGCACAGGTACTAAGCTTCTTATGAATTTTAAAAGAAATATTTCACCCCCAATTCATTACATACAAATATCCTATTTTGGGATATTTTTAGTTATAGTTCAGTATTTCAAGTTATGAGCTCAATACATGACAAAAGATATATAAAGTTAATTAATACTTTAACCCAACTACGTGAGTTAAAAGATATTACTCAGGTAGAATTAGCCTCATCATTAAAAAAACCACAATCTTATATTTCTAAAATCGAAAATTTAGAACGTCGTATTGATATAGTTGAACTTTATGATTGGCTAAAAGCTTTAGGTGAAAGTGAAAATACTTTAATAAATTTTATTTTGGGCTTAGAAGAAATATCTTAATTTTTTAATATTTAGAGAGGTACCGTTCTTTTGTTATCTTTTAAATTTCTCTCACCTCTTGATCAACCATTAGATAATTTTATGCTAATTGATGTTTTAAATGCCACTTTAGCAGATGAGTCATTTAATGAATTAAAGTTTGCAGTAGCTTATGCTAAATCAGGCGTATTAAAGTTTTTAAAAGAAAATATAGATTTATGGCGTATTAGAAAAAATAAAAGTGAAATTTTTATAGGAATCGACCAAAAAGTTACATCAAAAGAAGCTTTGGAAGTAGCTCTTGATTTATTTGATAATGTTTATTTAATAAACCATAAAAGCGTTACTTTTCATCCTAAGTTATATCTATTTAAAGGCAAAAATATAGGTAAAGTTATATTAGGGTCGAATAACTTAACATCGGGAGGACTAGAATCAAATTTTGAATCCGCAATTATTATGGATTTAGATCTTAATACTCCAAGTGATAGTGCTGCATTTTACCATTTATGGAATTCAGTTAATGACTTGAAATCTACCGCCTATGGAATTGCCGTACCTTTAGATAAAGATTTGGTTAACGTCTTACACGGTAATAATTTATTAGCAATTGAAGAAATTATACCTGGTAAAGCTACAATTCAACAAGATTATCAAAAAAGGGCTACTATACTTAATGACATTTTTAGAAGCTCTTTATCTGTCAATTTAAAACGTAAATCTAAAAATAATAGCAACTATATAAAACTGGGGGATAGTAGTTCTCAGCAGGAAACTAATAATACGGATTTCGTCACAACTATAAAACCAGCTGATGCTCTAGATCTAACGGATATGGATAATATTGATCAAGATCAATCTAATATTAAATGTAACAGTTTCTTAAAAAATAATACTGAAAAAACTCTATTAGTCCCAACTGAACCTACTAGAGATTTTTCCAACGATTCATATGAGACTTTTCTTCTTCAAATTAAGCCTCACCACAATGGTGAAATCTTTTTAAGTAAACGAGCTGTGAATGAACGGAAAGAATTCTTCGGCTTTCCATTTACAGGTAACACAAAGCCTAAAAAGACTAAAAACTCTACATACCCTCAACGGGTACCAGATCCATTAGTGAATATTTATGTATATGGTCAAAATGGAAATCAATTACTTACCCTCAATAACTATGCACTTAATATGGTTTACTATGAAAGTAAAAGTGAAATCAGGATCACTTGTAGCAATTTAGTATCTTTAGTGCCTGAATATTCTATTATGATCATGAATAAACCAAAACAAGAGTATGGGATTGATTATGAAATTGTAATTCATACCCCCGATAGCTCACATTATGAATACTGGCTAACTTTTTGTAATAAGTCTATGCCTAGTGGTGGAAGAAAACCTCGCTCATACGGATGGCTTTAAGTCATCCGCAGAGGTTTTTTAAATTTAAGTATCGAATTACTCTCAATAAAATTCTTTGAATTAATCTTATTATCATTAGTTACGGAGATATCGAGGTAGCTTTCTACCTCAAAGCCTAAACTCTCACCAATTAATAAAAGATATTCACAGGTCTTAATATGACACCACTCTTCTTCTATTTGTGTTTTAGAATCTCCTACAACGTAATAAGCTGAGGCGCCCTCTTTTAATACTTCATAATTTCTATTTAAAACAGCCTTCATATCTTCAAAATATCTGAGTAATAATGCTGCTGTATTTTTTTTACGAAAGCCTGCTTTTTTATCATTAAGATTCTTTGTACAAACCATTTTTAAAAATACTATAATTTGTTCTGGAAGTTCCACATGCTCCTCTAGTATACGTCTATTCATTTCATTTAATTCAGTATTTGTAATATCTCTAGAGCCTGTTAAAGATTTTTCAATAGTTGCTCTTTGTTTTGAAGTAAAGCCTTTTAATATAAGAATAGATAATCTATCAGTATCAATATAAGGTAAAGCAGTACAATAAGGAGGGCTTGTTATAATTGCATCAATTGAAGAGGGTTCAATACCTAATTGTAAATATGAATCCTCAGACTTATTATCTCCATACATTAGAGAAAATGTCCCCCTATTAATGCATCCTTGATCTTCACATTTCCAAAAGTGTTCCAGCTTTTCTTGCTCCTGAATTAAAGATTTTAGTAAAAGTTCTATAGCAGGCGCATCTTCTATTTCTTCTTTTCTCCTCCTAATTCTTAGATCTTGCGGATCTTGTTGAGAAATGGAACGCACAATTGAACTTAAAATCATTTCAAAATAGTTAACAAGACGTGTATCACCAAAGACTCTGATTTTTGACAATATATAATCTAGTTTCACCACTACTTTCGAAGGAAACCAAGAATATAGTTCATCACTAATTTCAATAGGAAACTGAGTTAAAGTATAAATTTTATTTTCATCAAACTTTGTTAGTTCATAACTGAGAGTTTTAATAGCCCCGCGCACAAGGTTTCTATCTAATAATAAAATTTCATTTTTAGATTTAGATAAATGATATGCTAATGGATTCATATCAATACCAAAAGCTTTATGCCCTCCTAGCACAGCTTCTAAAACTGTGGTTCCACTACCACAAAATGGATCTAAAATCTGACTATCATTATTGTGTTTCGTAGCTATATTAATTAGAGAAGCTGCCAATTGAGGATAGAATTTTCCTTTATAAGCATGTAATCCATGTGTGAAATAAGTAGAATTTTTTCTGGTTCGTTCTAATGTATTTTCTTTAAAAAATTGATTAGTGTGAATCTGGTTTTCAAAATTATATGTAAACTCATGTGCAAAAATTATATGTTTAAGTCTTGAAAACTCAAAAGAGCTAACCTCAAAATTACTAAACTTTAAGCTCGAACCTTTCTTCTCCATAATATCAACCTTTCGGTTTAATAATGCTTCTATTTCTTTTACAAGTAACTCTTTTTCATACTCAAATAACTTATATTTAGTATTACAGCCTATAATTTTCATCTTTGTTTCGGGCTTTTTCACTATTACAATTTGCTCTTGTCTTAACCTTCTACCAGGTTTAACAAAAGACCTTTTGGTTTCATGTAGAGGTCTTACAATAGTAGAAATGTGTTCAAACCCTATTCCTTTAGCATCTTCTACTAAAATTTTATGTGTTTCAAAAATCTCATTTTTAAAAATAGAATCTCCTACAACTAAAGCTGCATATTTACCAGGCTTAAGTACTCTATACATTCCTTTCAAAATTTGGGTCATGTCTAGTTTATATTCTTCATAGCCAGAATCATTTCGTTGATGTTTCAAATGAGACCCTATTTCTATTTTTCCTAATTCTCGAGGATCGAATCCCATCCAAAACATTCGAAATCTATGATATAAATGATAATCTGTTGCGTTGGCATAAGGAGGAGACGTAACAATAAGATCTACTGAATTTTCATCCAAATTCATCATTTCATATCTTGAATCCCCCACAAGAAATTTTGCAGGATGAAATTCAAACTCACCTAATGATAGTTTAACTTTTTTTAGAACAAAATTTAGACTATCCAAAAAAGATGATAATGTTTGACTAGGTAAAATGTCTTTTTGAATAGCTGTATATCTTGTTTCCGAATCTTGATTTGAGTTTTTAATAATAATCCTTGATAAAGCAACAGAAGCTAGGATCTTTGCTGTCTCACGGTCTAATTTATCAATAAAGAATTTGATCAGTGCTAATTCAGTAATTACAAATGGCATGAACCATTTATCAATATTAGGGATATCAGGGATAAATTTTTTTAATTGTTCAAGAAGTATAGGGCTTAAATTTTCTTTATCAGTTTTGATTAAATCTTTATAACTTAATAGATGGACTTTTAATGATTCTAATGCATCATTATCATCTTTACTGAATTTAATAGTTTTTGCTTTGCCAATTAATGCACTCAGTGGATTTGCATCAATGGAGATTGAATATCTACCTAATCTGCTTGCCTCTGTTGCAGTAGTACAACTACCTGCAAAAGGGTCTAAGACTACATCACCTTCTTCACTTAAAGCGCAAATTAAACGATTAGGTATTTGAGGAATAAATTTTGCAGGATATGGATGAATATCATGAGTATAGATTGACGTTGCTTCATCTGTGAATGCCCAATCCATAGATGCTAAAACCTCTACCCCCTTAGCATTGGCACCAGAATTCAAAAAAATTTGCTCTTCTAACAATAAATCGAATTGTTCTGTTATCCAGCTATTCAACGTATGGCTTTTTTCTTTCAAAGAGGCTTTTAGCTGCTCTTCTTTGGAAGAGGGTATTTCAATTGTTAATTTTTTCATTTCTGGGATACTCCTACTTTCCCAGAATCTCATTTTTCAAGTTGTTTTACAACCTTCATCCTTATTACAATACTCAACTGGTTGTTTTATACTCATAACTTTTCACCATAAGCTCATTTTTAATCCAAGCTCAGTGATACTATAAGTATAAAACTTTACTTCACTCTATCTACTATTTCTAATAAATTAATATTAGCTTCCAAAAGAGATATTTTTAAAAACCCTGATCACTTCATCGATTTTTATTTTCTTTTAATCTTTCTAACTCTATAAGGCTTTCCGCAAAATATAGAGTTAAAGTTAACTAAATAACTTTAGCCCCTCCCCCAAAACCGCTCCAACACCACATCCCTTTCATCCAAACTGTTAGAGCCTAAAACCTGTAGCATCAGGCCATCGATCAGGTTTAAAACCATATCTGCATCAAATTTAAAAGCACGGGTTTCACAGCTAAAAATCAGGTCAAAAAGTTCCCGATGTAGCCATTTTCGGTATTCAACTGCCATACGGTAGGCTTGCGGGTACAGCCGTTTTATCTCAAAAACTGCTTTAAGCAGCAAATGGTACAGACTGTTTAAATTGGTATGTAAGACAATAATTTCTTTGAGTTTATCTTTTTGGGTGTAGTAACGGCTTGAGTAAATAATGGAGAGCACGTCTTCTTTGAGTAGGCTTTTTTGAAAGGCGATGCACATTTCAATCAAGCGTTCTTTGGAGTGGAAGTAGTTGTAAAACGTGGCTTTCGGTATTTTGGCTTCTTTGATAATGAGGTCTACCCCTGCATTATGGAACCCATGCGTGGTAAAGAGTTGGATGGCGGTTTGAACCACCTGTAATTTTTTGGAAGATATTTCTAAAGTTGGCATAGTTTTACCGTTATAAATTCTTGTTGTTTCTAAATGAGATAAAAAGCCTGTGCCCTTTTGGGAGAAAAAAAGGCACAGCAAAGCCGCAAGACGGTGCTTGGCACATCTCAAGTTTTATTGTTGATATAAGTTTTTAGCCGTAATGACTTAAAGTCTGAAAAGCGGTTAAGCCTTCAAACTGTTTAAAGATGAATTAAGTGGTGTCGTTATAGCTTTTGGCGCTTAAGGCCAAGAAATGATGGATGTGCATAGCCAACTCCTGATTTTGGGAGTTCTGCCAAAGCATTCATTTGGAATTATGGTGGCAGAACGAAAGGGGGTTAGCAGACTGGCTCAAGACCCAGCACACCCGAAGGTGTCCCCCTTCCGTCCTACCGCTACAAAAAGGGAGACGAACGGGTCTACATCAAAAAAAACGAGTTTTTTCAATGTTCTTGAGCGCGGTCTGCTAAAACCGGCTGGCAATGTGGCCAGCACGCAAAGCATAATCTGAGAGTTGAGATGTGTCAATGTAGCTTTAATGACAAGTGATTAAATTTCTTATTGTTTTTCATTAGATTAACTTAATTATTATTTAAGATATTATATTTAATTATATTTTTAAAATTAAACAGAAGCGATCCGTGCTTATTGATTTCTTAATGAGACTTTTAATATGAAATAACGAAATGATAAGTAGGATTAGACAGTCTCTGTCTGCCCCACTTGGTGATAAGCACGGTTAAAATAAACCAAACTTTGGTCATGTTGGCTTTGTTTAATCGCCACAATCGGACATATAAAAATCGTGTGTGTGCCGACTTGTTGAATTTGCTCAATCTCACAATCGAAGCTCACCAAAGCATCTTCCAACACAGGTGCGCCTGTTTCTAACTCAATCCATTCGCCATGTTTAAAGCGTTCTTCTGGTGTGAGCTTAGATGAAAATGCTTTTGAAATATGTTCGTGGTGCGCGCCTAACACGTTCACAGTTAAGATTTTGTTATCTAGGAAATGTGCATGTGAGCTCGCAGCTTGGTTCATACAGACCAATAATGTCGGCGGTGTGTCAGTCACACTACAAACAGCAGAGGCAGTAAATCCAAAACGGCCAGACATGCCTGCCGTGGTCACAACGCTAACTGCACTTGTGAGTAAAGACATTGCATTTCTAAAGTCTGTTGCTTGAACCATGACATTATTCCTAAATTGAACCGTACCTTGTCCTATGTGTTTGCTATACCGCCCAACTCCATCAGGAAGGTACTATCGACATGCGATCTGATTAGAGCGACATGTAGTAAGTAAAATGAGGGTTACTTGTTTGATTATCAACTACCATCAAAAAAGTAACCCTTTATACCACTTATTGGTAAGTATTAAGCAGTAAGTTCAAAACCCGTAAGTTCTCTGCGAACGATTTCTGCACCTGCCGTTAACGCATTTAACTTGCCACGTGCCACTTCACGAGAAAGAGGCGCCATACCACAGTTTGTGCAAGGGTAAAGCTTGTCTGAGTCTACAAACTGAAGTGCTTTACGTAGTGTGTTAGCCACTTCTTCCGGTGTCTCAATCTGGTTTGTTGCAACATCAATCGCACCTACCATGACTTTTTTACCACGAATAAGTTCGAGTAAATCGATTGGCACACGCGAGTTGTGACATTCTAACGAGATGATATCAATGTTAGAAGTTTGAAGTTTCGGGAAAGCTTCTTCGTACTGGCGCCATTCTGAACCGAGTGTCTTTTTCCAGTCAGTATTGGCTTTAATACCGTAACCATAGCAAATGTGTACCGCAGTTTCACATTTTAGACCTTCAATTGCACGCTCTAAAGTTGCAATACCCCAGTCATTTACTTCGTCAAAGAAGACGTTAAATGCAGGTTCGTCAAACTGGATAATATCTACACCAGCAGCTTCTAACTCTTTCGCTTCTTGGTTCAAGATTTTGGCAAATTCCCAAGCAAGCTTTTCACGGCTCTTGTAGTGACCATCATAAAGTGTATCAATCATGGTCATTGGGCCAGGTAATGCCCATTTAATTGGCTGATCAGTTTGCTGACGTAAAAACTTTGCATCTTCAACAAATACAGGCTTTTGACGAGACACCGCACCTACCACAGACGGTACGCTTGCGTCGTAACGGTCACGAATACGAACTGTTTCGCGCTTCTCAAAATCTACGCCATTTAAGTGCTCAATAAATGTCGTCACAAAGTGTTGGCGGGTTTGTTCGCCATCGCTGACAATATCAATGCCAGCAAGTTTTTGTTCGTGAAGTGCTAAACGTAACGCGTCTTTTTTACCTTCAATTAAGCCTTCGTTTTCGAGTTTCCACGGCGACCAAAGTTTTTCAGGTTCTGCAAGCCAAGACGGTTTAGGTAAGCTGCCAGCAGTTGAAGTCGGTAATAACTTTTTCATAATAAATGACCTATATGTTGATTAATTAGGAGCGTAATTCGCAGACCACTGCTCAAGAATCGCTTGGTATGGTTTGATAAATTGCTCTTCAACAAACTTCCCCTGCTCTATAGCCAAACGGCTACGTTCTTCACGGTCATACACAATTCGAGTAAGTGAATAATCTTGGTGCTTCAAGCTTGGTTGATAAGACTTTCCAGCCACTGAATTTGCATTGTAAATTTCAGGACGGTAAATCTTTTGGAAGGTTTCCATCGTACTAATGGTACTAATCAACTCAAGGTTGGTGTAATCACTCAACAAATCGCCAGTAAAGTAGAACGCTAACGGCGCAACGCTATGCGGCGGCATGAAATAGCGAACTTTTAAGCCCATTTTTTGGAAATATTCATCGGTTAATGAATAGTCTTCTTGCTTGTATTCAACACCTAAAACAGGATGTTCGTTTTCAGTACGGTGATACACCTTACTTGTTGAAACGCTTAAGCAAATTACAGGCGCCTTTTTAAAGTTGGCTTTATAAGTCTCAGAGTTAATAAAGCTCTTAAACAAGTTGCCGTGCAATTCACCAAACTTTTCTGGCGTGCTAAACGTAGACTTGTTTTTGTTGTGATCTAACAACAGCACACTAAAGTCATAGTCACGTACATAAGACGAGAAGTTGTTACCTACAATGCCTTCGATGCGTTCATTGGTCTTTTTATCAACAATATTGGTTTTCAATATTTCGATGAGAGGAAGCCCGCTAGTACGGTTTTCGGCATCAATATTCATTTCAACTGAAATGATTTCAAGTTCAACGCCATAGCGGTCGCCCTTAGGGTTGTCCCAATGAGCTAAGGCATTGAAACGATTGTCGATCATCCGTAAGGTGTTGCGCAAATTTTCTTCGCGGCTCATCCCTCTCGCCAAGTTAGCAAAGTTGGTTGTAATACGCGTATTGTCTGCTGGACGATAGTTCTCATCGAAACAAATACTCTTAATCGTAAATGTAAATTCTTTACTCATTGTGATCAGTACCCTAATTTCTGAGATAAACCTAAAAAATCTTTTTGCTCTTTTTGAACTTTCCAGCCTTGTCAGTTTTGTGCCTTGTGGTCTTATCAAAAGTGAATTACTGGAGCGCTTCAGAGCATGGATAGATTTATACCGCAATCACAACATGAATAAAAATGATTTAGTCTCATTCAAAACTGAGTGAAATTCATGTTTAGGGTTTTATAAATAAGTATGAAGTTAAATATTTTTCATCTTAGGGAATTTTAGACAGCAGAATTTCAATATATAGCACTCGCGTTTTAGCACCTGAAAATTTATAATTTATGATTATTTTCAATTAATTAAATCTTTTTTCTTTAAATAAAACAGCTAAACCTAAAGCAATTTATGTTGACTCTCATTCATCTCTGCTTTTAGCCATTCTAAAAATAGGGTTTTGCGTGGATCTTCCTCAAAAGCACGATGAGAAAGTAGAAAATAGGCTGAACCATCTTGAACGACTGGTGAATTTTTTTGCAGTACCTTCCACTCAAGCTCTTTTTCAATCATATAAATTGAGATGACTGTCGCGCCGAGTCCCGCTAAACAACCTTCTAAACATAGGTAAAAATGTTCAAGTTCAACTTTGGAGTAGCCTTTTAAACTCTGCTTTAACTCAGCAATGCGGCTCATGTTTTTGAAAAAATTTGGTCTAGAAGTCGAAATGAGTAAGTCGTTTGTTTCCGATGGCTTGGTTGCTTGAACTAGAGCGATATATTCATCGGCAATCTTTTCACTATAAATATGCTCTCCCCAATCAAAGTCATTTCGGCGTATCGCGATATCAATATTATCTTTTTCAAAATCGACCACGCCGCCTGCTGTGAGTAGCACAACCTCAAAATCATGACCGAGCTTTTTAAATTTTGATAATCGTGGTATGAGCCATTTCATAGAAAGAGTCGGTTCACACGACAAAACCAGTTGCTTGTTTTCGGTTTTGGGTTCGCTGAGTTGTATTAAACATTCATCGAGTTGACCAAACACCTGATGGCAACAACTCAATAAAGTTTCACCCTGCTTAGTCATCACAAGCGTTTTATTTTTTCGGTCGAACAAAGCCGTATTTAAGGCTTCTTCTAAATTATAAATCTGTTTACTAACCGCACTTTGCGTCACAAATAATTTCTTTGCAGCTAAAGTCACGCTGCCATACTTCGCCACGAAATAGAAAAATTTTAGTGAATTCAGAGATATTCTTTCGATCATTCCAAAAACTCATAAATGTGTAGTCGTTTTTATCGATTTTTATTTTTAGATTTCTGTTCAAAATAAAAAATCATCTTTATTAAAACCTATTTTAGATGATGAAAAATATTTTAAATATCTATATCTATCTTCACAAATGTAAAGTCCCAATCTTTCTCACCAAAAGAATAGTAGCTTTAATTAAAACAGCTCTCCTCTCGAATACATTCCAAAAAGTACAGATAAAACCGTTCGTTTTCAGTGAGGGTGCAAGATAATGGCAGAGTTTATTGCGGTTATTCTCATTACGATTTTGGCAGTGATTAGTCCCGGAGCAGACTTCGCGATTGTTACTAAAAATAGTTACTTGTACGGTCGAAAAATAGGTGTGTACACTTCACTTGGAATATCGCTTGGCGTGTTGGTACATGTAACCTATACGTTAGTTGCCGTTGCCTTTGTAATGATTTATACGCCGCAAATTTTGAATATTGTTAAGTATATTGGCGCACTTTACCTGATCTATATTGGCTATAAAACTTTTACTCAAAAACCAGTTTTAGATACTGCGGCATTAACTTCTATAGGTACTTTGCAAGCGATAAAATACGGTTTTTTTACCAATGCCCTCAACCCTAAAACCACGCTATTTGTGATTAGTACCTATACGCAAATTGTGAGCTTCACCACGCCTAAAACCATTCTTTTAGCTTATGGCTTTTTTATGTCATTTGCCCATTTTGTATGGTTTTCACTTGTGGCTGTACTGTTCTCATCCATGCTACTAAGACAAAAAATGTTAGCCAAGCAAGTACAGATTAATCAGGTGATTGGTTCAATTTTATGTGTGTTAGGTGTGATTTTGCTTTTTACTAAGTTTCAGTAGAGGTACTTAATTTTCAGAACCTTTTTAATGTATTACTGTTAATATAAAAATACATGATAGATTTCCCAATCCTTCATATCTCTATAAATCAAGGATGATGAGCGAATACATTTATTATGGAAATCAAGCAAATAAAGTATTTTTTGACGGTCGTTGAATCAGGCAGTATTGGAAAAGCTGCCCAAAAACTCGATGTGGGTGCTTCAGCGATTAGTCAGCAAATTAGTAAGCTCGAGCAAGAGTTAAGCATTCGCTTATTACAGCGTAATGCTTTTGGTGTGACTCCAACTCCTGCTGGCCTTGCCTTTTTAAAGCACTCTCAACTTATTTTGCGTCAAGTGAACTTCGCGGTAGATGCTGCACATTCAGCACGGCTTTCCGGTCATGTCAGCCTTGGTTTTCCACCGACCATTACCGCTTTAATTGGCATCCCTTTAATGAAACTAATGTCTGAACGTTATCCAGATATTCGTTTAGAGATTGTGGAAACCCTGTCGGGGAACCTGATTCAGTCGATTAATTCGCGTCAGCTTGATATCGCTATTATTTTTACCAATGAAATTGATAAACAGTGGTCTATACAGCCTTTGGTGCGCGAGCAAATGTATTTAATGGCACGCAAAGAAGTGCTCGAAAAATACGGACTTAGCGAATGTATTAAAAGCGGAATTATTCAGTCGCAGCAAATTGGCGATATTCCTTTAGTGTTGCCACGTCAGCGTCATAGCTTAAGAAAATTGCTTGAGCACAAGATTGGACAGCTCAATGTCGTCTATGAAATTGATGGCTTGCATTTGCTTATGGACAGTCTGATTCATCTTGATCTTGCGAGTGTGAGGCCCGGAAGTGCTTGCTTACAAGAGTATAAACACAAGCTGCAATTGCTTAAGGTTGTCGACCCGGAAGTTGAACGAATTAACTATTTGGTGAGCCTTGCCGAAGAAGAATTATCACCTGCCGCACTTGCTGCCAAGTCAGCCATTAAGGCATGTGTGAAAGAATTGATTCAAAACCAGATTTGGCCATGTTCTGAAATTATTTTATAAAGGGTCATTAATTTTTCTAAATACCTAATTAATTTTCTCCTCTCACTCCCTCCTGCTTTTTAAGATTACATTTTCCTTCGAATGATAAGTGGTTTTCTGTTTATCGAAACATAGATGTGTAGTTTGAACTGGAAACAAGGCATCACATTTTCTACGAAGGACACCTTTAAATCTCATCTCTAACCCATTTCCTATTTAGGTTTATTGATTGAATCAGTTTACGTCCAAACCTTGAAGATCGTGAATGTTTCCATTTTGTTAGGCCAAGGAGGTCTCCAATGGATGTCGTTAATAACCGTAGGGCTACTTTTAAAAAAATATTAAATGTAACGAGTGGCAACTTTTTAGAACAGTACGATTTTTTTCTTTTTGGTTTCTATGCCACCTATATCGCAGCAAAGTTTTTCCATTCTGATAATGAATATGTCTCTTTAATGATGACATTTACCGTGTTTGCTGCGGGTTTTCTTATGCGTCCTCTCGGCGCTATTTTCTTGGGTGCCTATGTCGACAAAGTCGGTCGTCGTAAAGGTTTGATTGTCACTTTAAGTCTTATGGCTATTGGCACCATATTAATTACCTTTGTGCCCGGTTATGAAACCATTGGTATTATCGCACCAATTTTGGTGGTCATTGGGCGTCTATTACAAGGCTTCTCGGCAGGTGTTGAATCTGGCGGTGTTTCAATTTACCTCGCTGAAATTGCAACCGATAAAAATCGTGGCTTTATTACTAGCTGGCAGTCTGGTAGCCAACAAATTGCGGTTGTGTTTGCGGCCTTACTTGGTTATTGGCTCAACACCATTTTAACTCATGCTCAAGTGGGTGAATGGGGCTGGCGTATTCCGTTCTTAATTGGCTGTTTAATTATTCCTTTAATCTTCTTGTTCCGTCGTACTTTAGAGGAAACTGAAGACTTTAAAGCGCAAAAAACTCATCCATCTTCAAAAGAAATTTTCAGCACACTTGTAAGCAACTGGCGCATTGTACTTGCCGGCATGATGATGAGTGCGATGACTACGACAACTTTCTACTTTATTACGGTTTACACCACGGTGTATGCGAAACGTACTTTAGAAATGTCGGTAACAGATAGCCTTTTAGCAACCGTGTTTGTGGGTTTGTCGAATTTCTTCTGGTTACCAATGGGTGGCTTACTTTCCGACAAAATTGGCCGTCGTCCAGTATTAGTGGGTATTACGACTCTTGCGATCTTTACCAGCTATCCGGTTTTAAGCTGGTTGGTGAGCGACATTAGCTTCTCAAACCTACTTATTACCCTTGCTTACTTCTCGTTCTTCTTTGGTATGTACAACGGCACTATGGTCGCAACACTTGCCGAAGTGATGCCAAAACGTGTACGTACCGTTGGCTTCTCTTTAGCATTTAGTCTTGCAGCCGCGATTTTTGGTGGTATGACTCCAATGGCTTGTACCTTCCTTGTCGAAAATACAGGTAATGCAAGCACACCAGCGTTCTGGCTCATGCTCGCTGCAGTATGCAGTCTCATCTCAAGCTTGTATTTATGTCGTGGTTCTAAACAGAAAGATCCTGACGCAATTGCTGAACCTGCAAAGGTTAGCGCTTAAAACAACTCATTCCTTAACCTGAAATTTTAATAAACAGTACGGCAGACCTTAAATCTCCGTACTGTGCTTTCTTGCAATTCAAGTGAGGCACTATGAAAAAGTCCCCTATCTTCATAACCATTTGCCTAGCTGGTGCAGGCTTAGGATCTACATTTGCCAATGCAGATACGCTCGAAGTAATTAGCTCAGGCGGTTTCTATTCATCTATGGAAAAACTCATTCCAATATTTGAAAAGCAAACTGGTCACACGGTTCACCTCTCATCTGGTTCGTCTATGGGTGAATCACCGACTGCAATTCCAAATCGACTCAATCGTGGTGAACGTTTTGACATTGTTGTGTTGGCTGCTCCTGAACTAAGCAAACTCGCAGAAAAAGGTTATGTTGACCCAAATTCACAAAGCGCTTTAGTGAATTCAAGCATTGGCATGGCTGTGCCTAAAGGTGCACCAAAGCCAGACATTAGCTCTGCAGCAAAATTTGAAAAAGTTTTATTAAATGCCAAGCACATAGGCTATTCTGCAAGTGCGAGTGGTACTCATCTTGAAAAAGATGTTTTCCCAAGCTTTCCACCTGTCGAATACAAAGTAATTTCTAGTAAAGCAGAAAAAGTGGTAGGCGACCGCGTTGCAAAACGTATTGCCGAAGGCCAGTTTGATATTGGTTTCCAGCAAATTAGTGAAATCAAACCTTTTACCGGCAAATATGGTCAAGTTGAGTTAGTTGGTCCAATCCCTGCGCCTTACCAAAAAGTTACCGTATTTGCTGCTGGTATTGGTAAAAACTCGGAACATGCAAAAGTCGCAAAAGAACTTATTCAATTTGTGAAATCGCCTCAAGCGACACAAATTATTGAAGAACAGGGTCTTGAGCAGGTTAAACAATAAAAGCTCTAAAAGGCAGCATTTTGAGAGGATGTTGCCTTTACTCTTTGAACGGTTTACTCAAAGCAATAGAACAAAATGTAGAGCAATAAACCAGTGTAGAATAATTAACAAAGGTCAAAGTAGAATTTGCCGTGGAACTTAAACAATTAAAATATTTTATTGCAGTGATCGAGTCAGGAAGCTTGGGTAAAGCTGCAAAAAATCTCGATATTGGAACGTCTGCATTAAGTCAGCAAATCTCAAAATTAGAAAGCGAGCTTTCTATTCGCCTTTTACAACGTACTGCTTTGGGTACAGTTCCCACCCCTGCGGGTTTAGCTTTTTTTCAACAGGTTCAACTGGCACTTAGACACCTAGACCATGCCGTAGACTCTGCGTACTCCTCACGTTTAAGTGGTCACGTCACCGTGGGTTTTTCACCGAGTGTTGCGGCTGTTATAGGCACGCATTTTTTAAAACTCATGAGAAATCGTTATCCCGATATTAAAGTCCGTTTAATCGAAGGCTTATCGGGTGACCTCAAAGCTTTGGTGAATGCAAGGCAGCTCGATGTCGCGATCATCTTTAGTGACGATGTCGACCCACAGTGGGCCATACAGCCTTTAGTCAAAGAACAGATGTTTTTAATCTCGCCTAAAGAAGTGCTGAGTCAGTACGACCTTGAAAGCTGTATCGACACTCAAACCATTACCCATTCACAGCTTAAAGAACTTCCCTTGATTTTACCGAGCCAACGACATGGGCTGCGCTTGTTGCTCGAACAGAAAATTCACCAACTTAAAGTGGCCTATGAAATTGATGGGCTGCACTTGTTAATGGAAAGCATTAGCCAACTCGAAATGGCAACCATTCAACCTGCGGGTGCATCGTTAAACTCACGGCAAGACCTGTGTTTACTGCGCGTTGTAGAACCTGCTATTGAACGTATTAATTATTTAATTAGTCTCTCTGAAGAAGAGCTCTCACCTGCTACTTTAGCCACCAAAGTAGTAATTCGTGCCTGTGTAACTAACTTGATTAATGAAAAGCGCTGGCCCGGTGCGGAACTCATAAACACTTAAGCCATTAGTGTTTATTTTTACTAAACACCCATTCAAACCTAGCCTCTCACTTCATCTTCCCTTTTGAAGCTACATTAGCCCTAGCTGAGAAAGGGAGAAATCCATGCATGATGTAATTGTGATTGGTGGTGGGAATGCCGCACTGTGTGCCGCGCTCACAGCAAAAGAAAGTGGTGCTTCTGTGCTTGTCATAGAAGCAGCACCTAAAGAATGGCGTGGTGGTAACTCACAACACACTCGTAACCTTCGCTGCATGCATGATGCTCCTCAAGACGTATTGGTCGATGCTTACCCCGAAGAAGAATATTGGCAAGACCTACTTAAAGTCACTGCGGGCAAAACCAATGAACACTTAGCCCGTCTAGTCATTCGTAGCACGGCAACTTGCCGCGACTGGATGCGTAAACATGGGGTGAATTTTCAGCCACCGCTATCGGGTGCTTTGCATGTTGCACGCACCAATGCCTTTTTTATGGGTGGCGGTAAAGCCCTCATTAATGCCTACTACCGTAGCGCTCAAGAACTTGGTATCGAAATTTTATACAACACAAAAATTAAAGATCTAAAGTTAAACCAAGGACATTTTGAAGCTGCAATTGCTGAAGATGGACGTGTATTTAAAGCAAAAAGCTGTGTCTTGGCCGCAGGTGGTTTTGAGTCAAATTTGGAATGGTTAAGAGAAGCATGGGGGCAAAATGAAAACGGCGAATGGCCTGCCGATAATTTCATTATTCGTGGTACCCGTTTTAATCAGGGCAACTTACTCAAATTTATGATAGATCAAGGCGCCGATATTATTGGTGACCCATCACAATCACATTGCGTCGCTGTAGATGCACGCGCACCCTTATATGACGGTGGTATTTGTACTCGTATTGACTGCGTTTCATTAGGTATTGTGGTCAATAACAAAGCCGAACGTTTTTACGATGAAGGCGAAGACTTCTGGCCAAAACGTTATGCGATTTGGGGTCGTCTTGTTGCCAAACAGCCACAGCAAATTGCCTATTCGATTATCGACTCAAAAGCAATTGGTCGCTTTATGCCCCCTGTGTTTGCAGGTGTAAAAGCAAATAGCATTCAAGAGTTAGCCGAAAAAATCGGGCTGGATGCAAAAACCTTATGCCATACCGTAGAAGAATTTAATCAAGCCTGCGTACAAGGCACCTTTAACCACACGGTTTTAGATGACTGCACCACCGAAAATATTGTTCCCAACAAAACCCATTGGGCTGTTCCTCTCGATCAACCACCCTTCTATGCCTATGCCCTTAAACCCGGCATTACCTTTACCTATTTAGGTTTAAAAGTCGAAGACGATGCTGCGGTGCGTTTTAACAATAAACCAAGCCGCAACCTATTTGTCGCAGGTGAAATGATGGCAGGTAACGTACTCGGACAGGGTTATACCGCAGGCGTTGGTATGTCGATCGGCACAACCTTTGGACGCATTGCCGGAAAAAATGCAGCCCACTATGCACTTTCACAAGGAGTTGAACATGAATGCTAGTACTAAAGCCCTAATTCCAGTTGTTCAGCTCTCTGACCATGAGCAGGAAGTTCAAAGAGCGCTACAGATTTGTAATGCTTGTCGTTACTGTGAGTCTTTTTGTGCTGTATTTGCGGCCATGACCAAGCGTCTTGAGTTTAATCAAGCCGATATTCATTACCTCGCAAACCTGTGCCATAACTGTGGTGCATGTTTACATGCTTGCCAATATGCTCCACCACACGAGTTTGGGGTAAATATTCCAAAAGCGATGGCGCAAGTACGTTTAGAAACTTATCAAGAATTTGCTACACCTCAGCCTTTAGGTCGACTTTATAAGTCTGTAGGTATTCCTTTTGTCTCGGCTTTAACACTCATTTTCTTTTTGTGCATGTTAGCCGTGGTGTGGTACAAAGGCACCGACCTGTTTGCAGGCTATCAAGGCAATTTCTATGCGATTTTCCCGCATAACTTTTTAGCGCTACTGTTTGGAGCGACCTTTACAGTTGCGATTGTTTTGCTCGGTATTGGAATTAGTAAATTTTGGCGACAGACGTCTAAAGTTATTCACGACAAAGTTGAAAAACCCGACCTTATTCAAGCCTCTCAAAATATTTTAACGCTTAAATATTTAGATGGTGGACATGGCAAAGGCTGTAATGAACAAGATGATCGTTACACACAAATCCGCCGTGTGTTCCATCACCTCACCTTTTATGGCTTTATGCTGTGCTTTGCAGCCACAGGTGTAGCGACTTTATATCACTATTTTCTTGACCTACATGCGCCGTACCCTATCTTTAGCTTGCCTGTAATTTTAGGCACTTTAGGTGGAATTGGCTTAGTTGTCGGGCCTGCTGGCTTACTCTATTTAAATCTTAAACGCCATCCGTTGCATGGTGACCGTGAGCAAAAACCTGTAGATCGAGGCTTTATTTTCCTTTTAATTTTAGTCAGTGCTTCAGGCTTAGCTCTCATGGCATTTCGTAATACCCCTTACATGGCACTTTTACTGATTTTCCATTTAGCCACGGTCATGACATTCTTTATTACCATGCCTTTTGGAAAGTTCGCACACGGTTTTTACCGCAGTGCTTCTTTACTCAAATTTGCCATTGAAGAGCGTATTTCGAAGAAGTCATAATGTTTAAGATTAGAAAAACTTCCTAATAAAAAACCGCTATAAAAGCGGTTTTTTATATTCAACTACAATGATAATTGAATGGACATATTGAAAACGGCAATAGCTTAAGCAATTTTTCCATCAATAATGCCTTTCTCTTTTAATGCAGCAAGCTCTTCTGCTGTTTTAAATCTCGATAAGATTTGAGTAGTATGTTCACCAAGCTCTGGAGGTGCATGATGATATTCAACGGGAGTATCAGACAACTTGATTGGTGAGCCAATGGTTTGGAAGTTTTCATTTAAACGATGAGGAATGTTCACCACCAAGTTGCGATATACAATTTGTGGTTCAGCTAAAGCATCTTCAATAGAGTTGATAACACCTACTGGTACTTTTAACGCATGAATCATGTCGACCCATTCTTTGGCAGTTTTTTGCAAAAAGTGCTCCGACAATAAAGGGATCAGTTCATTTCGATATTTTACGCGGTCTTGGTTGCGCACAAACTTTTCATTTTCGAGCAACTCTGGATAACCAATCGCAATACACAGATCTTTAAACTGTTTGTCGTTACCGCAAGCAATAATAAATTCTTTATCTTTAGCCTTAAAAGTTTGATACGGCACAATACTTGGGTGTTGATTACCCATGCGTTGTGGCGCTTTACCTGAAGCTAAATAATTCATTCCCTGATTTGCCAGTGCCGCGACCTGTACATCAAGGAGTGACATATCAATATACTGACCACGCCCTGTGTGCGAACGTGCAATCAGTGCCGCTTGAATGGCAATGGTGGAATACAATCCAGTTTGAATATCTACCACAGCCACTCCAACTTTTTGTGCACCACCACCTGCTACATCATCAGGCTCACCGGTAATGCTCATTAAGCCTGACATACCCTGAATAATAAAATCATAGCCGGGCTCTTCTGCACGTGGGCCATCTTGCCCAAAACCGGTAATCGAGCAATAAACAATGTTCGGGTTCAACTCACTTAATGACGCGTAGTCCAAACCATATTTAGCCAAAGATCCTGTCTTATAATTTTCAATCACGACATCGGCAGTCTTGGCAATTTCATAAATTAAAGCCTGACCTTCGGGTGTGGTAATGTCCACTGCAACCGAATATTTATTGCGGTTGGTACACTGGAAATAGCCAGATTCACGGGTCATGTTTCCGTCTTGATCGGGCATCCATGGTGGGCCCCACATACGGGTGTCATCACCTACTCGAGGACGTTCAATTTTAATGACTTCCGCGCCAAGGTCTGCCAAGATTTGCCCACACCAAGGCCCTGCAAGCACACGACTTAAATCTAAAACCCGAATTCCTTGTAATGCACCCATAACGATACCCTTATCTTTTTAGAAGGTACTCAACGTACCTCCCTGTCATTGTTTATGATTGTCTTTGTGGATCGTACTGACGATCTTGAATAAATAAGCCCGGCAATACACCCGCAACAAAATACGCAGCGCCCATCACAATAAAGGCCATGGTAAACGTACCACCCGATGCCAAGAAACCAATGGTAGCTGGTGCAATAGCGGCTCCGACACGACCAATGTTATAGGCACCGCCAATGGCTGTTCCGCGCACGTCGGTTGAAAAACTTTCAGCCATATAAGTCGCGTTTACACCATATGGAATGCCATATAAGAAGCCAAAAGTGATCAATAAATACAAAATATTGTCAGGAGTATTGAAGAAAATAATGATTGGCAAGAACACGGCGCTAGCTATTGTTCCAAACACAAAAACGGCACGGCGGTTAAATTTGTCTGCAAGATACCCTGCTAAAATTTTGCCTAGAATCATTGCAGTATATGAACCCACCATATAACTGGTTAAGTTTTTAAAGTTCATATGCACTTCTGTTTCTAAATAACTTGGCATCCAGTTGTTAATACCGTAATAACCAAACTGTAAGAAGAATGCTGTGGTCATCCACAACAGAAACATTTTACGGTGCTTAAAGTTATTAAAGATTTGCTTGTAGATACTGCTACTTTTTGGCTTTTCAGCTACTACTCTTTCTTTAGGCTGTCTGTTGACTTGCAAGCTTTCAATTTTGGTGAGCTGCCAAGATTTTGGCTCCGGCACAAATCGTTGTAGGAAAATATTAACGAAAGCAGGTACTACAGTCAGGAAGAATAAAACGCGCCAGCCATAATCTGGAATAATTGCGCCAGCTAATAACGTTGCAGCAATATAACCTACGGTCTGGCCCGTCTGTAATGTGCCCAAGACCGTTGTACGGTAAGTCGTCGGCACATATTCAGCCATTAAGGTATTACAGGCCATATAGAGTGCTCCGATTCCCAAAGCACCAATAAAACGTAAAGCCATAAATTGCTCGAAGCTTTGCGTAAAGCCTAACAAACAAGTCGCTACAGAAAAGAAAGTCACCGAGTTGGCAATGGTTCGTACGCGACCAAACTTGTCACATGCCCAACCACCCAAAATACCGCCAATCCCCATCCCTGCCAAAGAAGCACTACCTAAGGCACCTGCTTGAAAGGTACTTAAACCAAACTCTGCCTTTAAACTGGTCAAGCTATAAGACAGCAGCATAATATCAATGCCATCGACTACCATTGCAAAATAGGCAAATAACAACGCCCATTTCCATGTATTCGGTCCGATCTTTTCATATGTTCCAAGATTGCTTGGAAATGTATTTCTTAATTCTTTCGATATTACTTGAACGTCATTGTTCATCTTTTGTTCTTCATTTTCCCAAATGAGTCATCAGTAGCCTACTTATGTTTTCTGTATGACTTAATCTTCTATATTTTCATCATCTTATATTTAATTTTAAGTACACAGAGGCACATCTTTACATGAGTATCCTTACGATGAATCTTGTCATTTTCCATAAATTTTTGCGTAAAAATCCCTAAAGGTGCTCCCGAAAGAACACCTCTATTTTTAAAAATGAGTTAGTTACTAAATGCGGCAATGCCAGTTTGTGCACGACCTAAAATCAAGGCATGAACGTCATGTGTACCCTCGTAGGTATTTACGACTTCAAGATTGACCAAATGGCGTGCCACACCAAACTCATCACTAATGCCGTTTCCACCCATCATGTCACGTGCCATGCGGGCAATATCAAGCGCCTTTCCACAGTTGTTACGCTTAATTAGAGATGTACCCTCAACTGATGCAATGCCTTCATCTTTCATGCGGCCAAAACGTAAAGCTGCCTGTAAACCCAAAGCAATTTCAGTTTGCATATCTGCCAGTTTCTTTTGAATCAATTGATTTGCAGCCAGCGGGCGACCAAATTGTTTACGGTCCATGGTGTATTGATGTGCTGTATGCCAACAGAACTCGGCAGCACCCATCGCCCCCCATGCAATGCCATAACGAGCACTGTTCAAACAGGTAAATGGGCCTTTTAAGCCTCGAATTTCAGGGAATGCATTTTCTTCAGGTACAAAAACGTTATCCATCACGATTTCACCCGTAATCGAGGCACGTAAACCGACCTTGCCATGAATAGCTGGCGCAGATAGGCCTTCCCAGCCCTTTTCTAAAATGAAGCCGCGAATATCACCGACATTGCCTTCAGCAGAAACTTCTTTTGCCCAAACCACAAATACATCTGCAATTGGACTGTTGGTAATCCACATTTTGGCGCCACTTAAACGGTAACCACCTTCAACTTTTTTAGCACGGGTAATCATACTGCCCGGATCTGAACCATGGTCAGGTTCGGTCAAACCAAAACAACCAATGTATTCACCAGTAGCCAGTTTAGGTAAGTACTTCTGCTTTTGCTCTTCAGTACCAAATTCATGAATCGGAACCATGACTAATGAGCTTTGCACGCTCGCCATAGAGCGGTAGCCCGAGTCGACATATTCAATTTCACGCGCAACCAAACCATAACTCACATAGTTCAAACCCGCGCCGCCATATTGCTCAGGAATGGTTGGGCCAAGTAAGCCAAGCTCTCCCATTTCACGGAAAATAGATGGATCTGTTGTTTCATGACGGAATTGTTCAAGTACACGGGGTTGCAAACGTTCTTGACAATAAGCATGAGCCGCATCACGAATCATGCGCTCATCTGGGCTAAGCTGTTGCTCAATTAAAAATGGGTCTTGCCAGTTAAATTGAACTTTTGCTTTTTTTGTTGTCACCATGTGATTCATCGCATCCTCTGCTTGATTTGATCTTCTTTATTTAACTCGATGTTATGCGTGAAAAATGCAGTAATCAAACGATAAATGTTCATGCAGATATGCGACTTACGCATATTTAAAATGGGTCGCATTAAATTTAACTATTTAATTCGTTGTATTTCATTAAAAATGACTTATTTTTATACTAAACTCGGATATCTGCATTTAGGTCATATGCTGTTTTGAAATATGATGACAAATAAAAGGATTTATTTATGCGAAGAAGTATCCCGTCCATTCAGGGTCTAATTTGCTTTGAAAGTGCAGCGAAACATCTAAGTTATACCTATGCTGCGCAAGAGTTATGTATTACCCAAAGTGCAGTCTCGCGCCAAATTCAGCAGTTAGAAGATTTCTTGGGTGTTGAACTCTTTATACGTACTCGGCATGGCGTTGAACTCACCATTGCAGGTCAGCAGTATTTTAAAAGCATCAAGCCCTACTTATTAGGACTAGAAAAATGTACGGCCGATGTGATTTCTCATAAAGGTTTAGGTGGAACATTAAAGTTAGGTGTAGTTCCTACCTTTGCAACGCGCTGGCTGTTACCCAAACTTCATCTTTTAAATCAAAAACACCCTGAAATTACGGTTCACTTAGAAACCAGTACCAAACCTTTTTTATTTAACGACAATATTTTTGACGCTGCTATTTTTGCAGGAACGCAGCAGCAAATTGACCATTGGCCCGGCATACAAGCACATTATTTAATGGATGAAGAAATTGTACCTGTGTGCTCACCAAGACTAATCGAAAAGTATTTTCCAAATGCTGTGATGATCAATGAAAATACCTATGATCTAAGTCCTGAAGATTTACTGAAAATCCCCCTACTGCAACAAACCACTCGGCCTAGCATTTGGCAAGAATGGTTTCTCACTCATCACATGCAGCACCCTAAACCTTTTGATGGACAGCGCCATGAGTTATTTTCAATGCTTGCTGTTGCTGCTAGCCATGACATGGGAATGGCCCTAATTCCGCAAATGTTGATTGAGTCTGAACTACAAAAAAAGGAACTGGTGATTGTTTCTAATAAAAAACTAAAAGGCAGCCGAAAATACTATCTCATTCACTCAAGCCAAGACATCTCACCGACTATTCAAAAATTTGTTGAGTGGATTTACCAAGAACTAGAACAACTAAAGACCAATACGAATTAGCTGAGCAGCCCTGATTTATGTCAAATATTGCGATCTATAACCATAAAAAAGATTGTGATTAATCAAATCACAATCTTTTTAGTTAAGCGTAAATAACTTTGAAATTAATGACTCATTAATTGAATATCTGAACCACTACGTTTCGGATCAATCAGAATCTTGGCATGCTGTTCAGGGTCACGTAATGCCTCAAATGCACTCGTAACACCTTCTAGGCCAACAACACCGGTAATGAGCGGTGAACAGTTCACTTTACCTTCCGCAATCATGTGCAGCGCATCTCTAAACTCAAGCGGTGTATAGCCCAACACAAACTGAATTTCTAGCTCTTTATTAATCGCAAGTGCTGGTTCTATTTTGTCACTTTGCATACATACACCCACCCCAACAATTCGAGAAAACAGAGGTGCACCTTCAATAATTTGCTGCAAAACACCCGGCACGCCGACGCACTCAAAAATAACAGGGCGTTTTGGCAGAGCGCCCAATTTATCAATCATGCGCCATCCATGCCACCACGGTAAGCGAGTCGCTTGTAACTTATCAAACAGCCCCATGCCCATGTTAATCGCATCAGAAACATTACCAAGCAAACCAAATTCTTTCCAGTTGGCGAATGGCGATGTCTCTTTAGGGTCTACCACAATATCCGCACCGCATTGCTCGGCAAGCTTACGGCGGTTTGGTGAAAAGTCACTGGCAACTACAGTTTTCACCCCAGCTGCTTTAAGCATTAAAATGACACCTAACCCAACAGGACCACAACCAATCACAATCGCAGGTTCACTAGTTTTTACACGGCTACGGCGAACAGCATGCAATGCAACCGCCATAGGTTCGGTCATGGCAGCACTATCCGCATCTAAACCATTCGGTACTTCAAACATCAAGCTTGATTGAGCCAATACTTGCTCGGCATAACCACCCGAAGCATTTGGGGAAAGTCCCGTAGACAAATAACCATGCTGATCTACATTCAAAAGCGGCATTGCACAAACGAGTGTGTCGGCTTTAAATTTATGGCGTGTTTTTGGACCGTAGTCTAAAACCTTGCCGCAAAACTCATGTCCTAGTACAAATGGGTCTGTAGACTTGGCTAAACCATTAAACCCGACACGTGCAGCCAAATCATGCATGTGGTCGCAGTGGTGCTGCATATGTAAATCTGAACCACAGATCCCACATCGCACCACTTCCAATAAAACTTGTCCTTTTGCAGGCGTTAAGTTCGGTTGGTCTACTACTTGCAATGTTGCTTGATGACAAAGTACCGACTTCATTTGAGTGCTTCCTATTTCTTCTTTTTCATTTACTTGCCTGAAATAGATTTCTACAGATAAATTAATCGCTTTATCGGTTTGGTCTTTAGCAAGCCTTTATTCATCTTTACAAGTAAAAGGCAAAATACCAATGACCATTCTTCAGCCAATCCACTCTTGAAGAGTCAACAAAAAACAGGCTCAGCGAAATTAAAAACAATAAAAATCTTGGTGCTTGTATCTTACACAGACTGTGTTGTCTTCTTAGGCCAGAACAATGTCATCAAAATTAAAACTTATACAAATATAGTAAGTTCAAAAACTCAACTCAACCATTTTCACAAAAACATAGCAAAACCAAACTTTTATCAGTGCATCTAAACAGGCATGATGAATTGATGCAAACAGATAAGAAGAAATCTATGATTACAAAAACGCTTCCGCTTACAGATATACACCGCCACCTTGATGGCAACATCCGCATTCAAACCATTTTAGAGTTGGGGCAACAATACAATTTAGATTTGCCTGCTTACGACATTGAATCTTTACGACCACACGTACAAGTGATGGATAACCAACCCGACTTATTAAGTTTTTTATCGAAGCTCGATTGGGGCGTAAAGGTATTAGCGAGCCTAGATGCCTGTAAACGTATTGCTTTTGAAAACATGCAGGATGCAGCACAGCAAGGACTAGACTATGTAGAACTACGTTTTTCACCGGGTTATATGGGAATGACCCATCAACTTCCACTTGAAGGCGTAGTTGAAGCTGTGATTGCTGGAATAAAAGAAGGTAGTCAGGCGTACGGCGTAAAAGCGAATTTAATTGGTATTATGAGTCGTACTTTTGGTCAAGAAGCCTGCGAAAAAGAATTAAATGCCCTCCTTGCCCATAAAAATGATATTAAAGCACTGGATCTTGCTGGAGATGAGCTTGGTTTTCCGGGCAATTTATTTATTGATCACTTTAAAAAAGCACGTGATGCAGGTTGGCACATTACCGTACATGCAGGCGAAGCTGCTGGCCCAGAAAGTATTTGGCAAGCCATTGAAGAATTAGGTGCAGAACGGATTGGACATGGTGTTAAAGCAGTTCAAGATTTAAAACTTCTAGATTATTTGGCTAAACACCAGATTGGGATTGAATCTTGTCTCACCTCAAATATTCAAACCAACACAGTGCCTTCTTTAGCAGAGCATCCATTAAAGACTTTTTTAGAACATGGAGTGCTTGCTACCATTAATACAGATGACCCTGCTGTTGAAGGTATTGAAATACAACATGAATATTTAACTGCTGCTCCACTGGCAGGTTTAAGTCCTGAGCAAATTTATATAGCTCAACAAAATGGACTTAAAATCGCATTTTTATCAGAACAAGAAAAAGATGAGTTAAGGCAGAAATATCAATAGCAGAGAACAGAACTTATTTAAACAAGTTCAAATATTGGAGTGTGTATGAATTAAAATTTAAATATATAAAAACAAAAAAATTCCTTCTGTCTGTAAGACTAGAAGAAATTATTTTCAATATTTGAGAAAGCTTGAACGCTTTTAAATATGGTCGGAGCAGTAGGATTCGAACCTACGACCCCCTGGTCCCAAACCAGGTGCACTACCAGGCTGTGCTATGCTCCGAAATTGGGGTGAATGACGGGATTCGAACCCGCGACAACTGGAATCACAATCCAGGGCTCTACCAACTGAGCTACATCCACCATCAAATAAGTTCTATGTACCAAGCTACCAAATGGCGCGCCTGACAGGATTCGAACCTGTGACCATCCGCTTAGAAGGCGGATGCTCTATCCAACTGAGCTACAGGCGCTTAACCGATGATGCTTATCATGCGATACTTCGCCGATCTTAAAATATTCTTTTAAGTGGTCGGAGCAGTAGGATTCGAACCTACGACCCCCTGGTCCCAAACCAGGTGCACTACCAGGCTGTGCTATGCTCCGATCTATCTCAGCTTTTGCTGTATCGCACATCGTGCGGTACGGTGTGCATTCTAGGCGCGACGCCCTCAGACGTCAACACCTATTGTCAAAAAAAGTTAAAAATCCTTATCAAATGTATATTTAACAAGCATTTTGAGGCTTTTTAACGTTTTAACGATGCACTAAAGGCTAACATTCGATCTAAAGGCATTTTGGCACGTTCAGCAAGCGCTGGATCAACGTGTATTTCTTGATCGCCTTTTTGTAAAACTTCTAAAATTCCATCAAGTTCATTCATTGCCATCCACGGACAATGCGCACATGAACGACAAGTTGCTCCCTCACCCGCCGTTGGAGCTTCAACTAAAATCTTATCTGGTACTGCTTGCTGCATTTTGTAGAAAATACCACGGTCAGTTGCCACAATGAGTCTTTCATTTGGCAAAGTCTGTGCAGCTTTAATGAGTTGAGAAGTACTACCTACCGCATCAGCAATTTCTACTACCGACTCTGGCGACTCTGGATGTACCAATACAGCAGCGTCTGGATACAGTGCTTTCATGTTGGCAATGCCACGTGCACGGAATTCTTCATGCACAATACATGCGCCATCCCAAAGCAACATATCTGCACCAGTTTTCTTTTGAATATAGCGACCTAAGTGCTGATCTGGTGCCCAAATAATTTTTTCGCCCAAACTGTCTAGGTGCTCAACAATTTCAACTGCACAGCTGGAAGTCACTACCCAATCCGCACGTGCTTTAACAGCAGCCGATGTATTGGCATAAACCACTACGGTGTGGTCAGGGTGTTGATCACAAAATGCTGTGAACTCATCGACTGGACAACCTAAGTCAAGTGAACAAGTTGCTTCAAGTGTCGGCATCAGGATTGTTTTTTCAGGAGACAGAATTTTAGCTGTTTCTCCCATAAACTTAACACCAGCTACAACCAGTGTAGAGGCTGCATGATCTCGTCCAAAACGGGCCATTTCTAAAGAGTCAGAAACGCATCCACCTGTTTTTTCTGCAAGTTCTTGTACATCGGGATCGCAATAGTAGTGAGCAACAAGGACAGCATCACGTTTTTTGAGCTCTGCTTCGATCTGTGCAAACTTTTGTTGTTTTGCTTCTTCACTTAGGCGGTTGTCTTTTGGTTCACCTAAACGGTCTAAATGCGCTTGTACAATGTTTTTTGCATCGTTGGCAATTAAAGTCGCATCACTCATAAAACGTCTTCTCTATCCTTCATGCTGGCATACCTGCTCGCATATAACGTTACTGCTTAAATGATTTACTAAATTGAATCATTTAATATCAAAAGATGGGGCTAATAAAAAAGCCTCTTTGTCGAGGCTTGATTATAACTGAATATTTACGAACGGTAATCTGCATTAATCTTGACATAGTCGTAAGATAAATCGCAGGTGTAGACCGTGTCTTTGGCTTGACCGCGACCTAAATCAACGCGAATGGTAATTTCGGTTTGTGCCATAACACGAGCACCTGCTTCCTCGGTATAGTCCTCGGCTGCGCCACCATCTTTACAGATTTGAACTTCATCTAACCACACCTGAATTTTAGACACGTCTAAGTCTTTAACTCCTGCATAGCCAATTGCCGCTAAAATACGTCCCCAGTTCGGGTCAGATGCAAACAGTGCAGTTTTAACGAGTGGAGAATGTGCAATGCTATAGGCAATGTCACAACACTCTTGAGTGTTACCACCACCCTCTACCGCAACAGTAATGAACTTGGTCGCACCTTCGCCATCACGTATAATTAACTGTGCTAAGCGGTTCATGACACGAGCAAGCACTTCTAATACTTTTGCGTAGCGCACATCGCTATCTGATGTAATTTCAATGCCACCAGCCTGACCAGTCGCCACAAAAATACAAGAGTCATTTGTTGAAGTATCGCCATCAATGGTAATACGGTTAAATGAATGCTCAACCGTTGTCTTTAATAGCTTTTGGACTAAATCACGGCTAATAGGCGCATCTGTTGCCACAAAGCTCAACATGGTTGCCATGTTTGGACGGATCATGCCTGCACCTTTACTAATACCGGTCATGGTATAAGTAATGCCATCAAGTTCAAATTGTTCAGATGCACCTTTAGGGACTGTATCTGTCGTCATAATGCCAGTTGCTGCATCATTCCAAGCAGCATCTTGTACGCTATTTAATGCAGGTTGAAGACCAGCAAGTAAACGTTCCATTGGAAGCTGTTCACCGATCACCCCTGTAGAAAACGGAAGTACTTCAAAACTGTTCACACCAGCAAGCTCAGCTAACCTCGCGCAAGTAGCTTGAGCATTTTTTAAGCCTGTAGGTCCAGTACCCGCATTGGCATTACCTGTATTAATTACTAAATAACGAGGATTGCCTTGAGCAAGATGAGCTTTAGAGACATGAACAGGTGCTGCACAGAAGGCGTTTTGAGTAAATACACCCGCAACATTTGAACCTTCTGCAAACTCAAAAATGACTAAATCTCGTCGGTTTTGGTAACGTACATATGCTTCTGTTGAGCCAATTTTTACACCTTTTACCACATGCATTTGTGGCATTGTTACGTCGCCGACAGCCATTTTTAGAACATCCAGAGTTTGTTATGAAAAGATCAATATTTCAGAAAATAGCGAGGTCATAAAACCCGCTTTATATGAAATATCAGTATTGACAGCTTATTAGAAAAGCCTGAAAAAATCGAGCGCTAAAAATAGCTTATTTTTGCTCTAATTTTAATAAAATATCTTTCTTATCAAGACCACCAGCAAAACCCACTAAAGCACCACCCGCGCCAATGACTCGGTGACAAGGTGCAATAATTGAAATCGGGTTTTTACCATTGGCAGCCCCTACTGCTCGTACTGCTTTTTCATTGCCAATTTGAACAGCTATCTCTTTATAACTTCTTGTTTCGCCATAAGGAATGCTGAGTAATGCGGTCCATACCTGTTTTTGAAATGGTGTACCTTCAAAATCTAATGGCAATGTAAATTCACGGCGTTTGCCTTCAAAGTATTCTTTTAACTGTTGCTCAGTTTTTAATAAAACCGGATGCTCAGCTTGTTCGACCAGCTCTGCCAGTCGAACACGTTTTGGATTTTCATTGTCCCAAAGTACTGCCACCAAAGCATTTTCATTCGCAACTAGTTTTAATTGCCCAACAGGCGAATTGATATACTTATAAGACAGCAACATACTTTATCCTTTTAAGATGGAGACGAAATTTTCATTAGAACCAGTCCCGATACAATCAGTACAGCGGCAATCATTCTCATTGCACCAATAGGCTCATGAAGAAAAAATATACCCACTAAAAATGATCCAATTGCACCTATGCCTGTCCAAACCGTATAAGCAGTACCAAGAGGTAAAGTTTTCATTGATATTGAAAGTAGAACTACACTCAAAATCATAAAAACTACGGTAATAACACTAGGGGTTAAACGTGTAAAACCTTCAGACATTTTCATAGAATATGCCCAAATGATTTCAAATACACCTGCTAAAATTAAAATAGCCCAAGCCATAACATTCACTAATTTTTATAGTGTCAGGTCGTCCCGACATGATTACCCATTATGGGGGAGGTCGTTCCTCCTTATGTGAAGACTCAGTTTACTTTAAAATAAAAAATGAAGGCAAACCCGAACTCAAGCTTGCCTTTATCAGAAAATATTATTCATTTTTGAGTTGTAGAATTTTCCGAGCACCATTTAAAACAAACAAAACAATAATCAATCCAATAATTAAATCAGGATAACGAGAGCCAGTGATTGCAACTAATATTCCCGCAATAATGACACCTAAGTTTACGATGACATCATTGGCAGAGAATATATAACTCGCCTTCATATGTGCCCCACTCTCCTTATGATCTCTCATTAAATAAAGACAACTACCATTGGCTGCAAGCGCTAAACCACCAATTAAAATCATAAGAATTGAAACAGGTTCACTGCCGTATATAAAACGACGTAATACATCAACTAACACAATCATGGCTAAGCCAAACTGAAACCATCCAGAAATATGTGCGGCCTTTAATTGAGCATTGAGGTTTTTACCTACCACAAATAAAGCAATTCCATAAATTGTCGCATCGGCAAACATATCGAGTGAGTCAGCAATTAATCCTGTTGATGACGCAATGATGCCTGCCATAAATTCGATAAAAAACATCACTGCATTAATAAGTAACAACCATTGTAAAACCTGTTTTTGTGCTGCATTGGCTGAAGAACTAACACGTACCTTTTTAGGCTTTTCAACGGGTTCATAGTGAGGTTGAGTTTGCTGTAACTCTGCCCCTAAACCTAGGCGTTGCAGGCTTTGGGTAATTTTTTCAGCTTCTGTACTGTGATACACCGCTAAATGCCGAGCAGGCAAATCAAATTCAAGTTCTTGAATATGACCAGCATAAGGTGCTAACGCGATTCGCACCATCTGCTCTTCTGCTGCACAATCCATGTGAGGAATATGGTAATAACTCACCCATTGGATTTTATTTGCCATAGGTTCACTCGGCATAGAATATTCCTGAGTTGCTACGCTTGAACACCCACAGCTTGAGCAGCTTTTATTTACATTTATTTGATTCTCTTGTTTTTCTGAAGCCATCTTTGCACCATAACTGACACAAAAAACAATGCCATTAGTATAAACTAATGGCATGTCATTAAGCTTACTTTTTGTTCGGCAATTAAAATTTAAGTGTTAAACCTGCACCATAATACCAACCATTTTCAGAGTCGGTTCCAGTTTGCCAAGCGGTTTGTTTTAAACCTTTTTCATAACCATAACCGACATCAACAAATGGCATGACCTTTTTATTGATTTCATAACGGGTTTGAAAACCTGCCTGTAAACTTGATAGCCCCGTTTTACTGGCATAGCTAGATTCATCTTGCAAAACAACGTTTGCTTTTAAATAGGGCTTACCAATCAACTTTTGGGTAAAAAGCAAATCTCTTTCAGACTCTAGGCTTAACTTCCATAACTGATCTTCACCTACATAAAGATAGGCATCGGTTTCAAAAAAGTAAGGCGCCATGCCATGTAAACCCACTACACCAGCCCAGCGTTCTTGCTTTTCGTCTTCCCGTTGTAAACGTTCATAGTTTACGCCAGCCTGTACATCCCAATAGTTGGCTACATTTCGGCTATAAAGTACTGAACCGCCATAATTGGCATCTTCCGACTCGGCCTTTTCAACATGGGCTTTAATGAACAATTTATTTTCATCCGTTCCCACCCAGCTTTCCAATTCAGAAGAAAAACTGCCTTCACCCTCTTCATTTTGAGTCCAGCCAGTATCAATTTTTGTTGCTTGATAAACCTGTCCACCATGTTCGCGTAAATGATCGTGTGTTAAAGGTTCTTGAGCAAAAGTAAATACAGATATACCCGAGAAAGCACCGCAACAGATCATTTGAGAAAATAACTTAGTGATGCGCATGACTAGCTCCTTTCTCATTTTCAGATTGAAGGGTTGGCTGTGATTGAGGTGGTTGTTGGCTGCCATTTACTTGAGCAACAATCAACTTATTCATCATTCCCGCACTCATGTGATAGAGCAAATGACAATGAATCGCCCATTCCCCCAAGGCATCGGCTGTCAACAACGCAGTAACGGTTTTTCCAGGTGGAACAATAACGGTATGTTTATTTGGTAAGTTTTCAGCTTGTTGGCCATTTTCCAATTGCATGAACATGCCATGTAAATGCATTGGATGGGCCATCATGCTGTCATTCACGAACTTCAAGCGAATACGTTCGCCATATTTAACTTGTAATGGTTCAGCTTCGTTAAATTTCTTACCATTAATGGTCCAGATATAACGCTCCATGTTGCCACCCAAATGAATGACTAATTCACGCTCGGGCGCACGAGTATCTGGCTGCGGTGTTAAAGACTGCAAATCACTATATTGCAGCGCTTTCATACCTGCTGGTGTTGAAGCATTTGCCCAGCCATAAACTGGTTCATCATTTTTAGGCTTATTCTCAGATTGAGATGGCATCCCATGATCCATATTCTTCATAGCGTGATCATGTTCGCTAGATGACATAGTCTGCATATCATGATTCATTTCAGGCATGGCCGACATGTCATGCTTCATGTGCATCATAGAATGGTTATGCCCGTCAGATGACATATCTTTCATGTCATGGTCCATTTTCATCATTGTAGAATCATGATTAGCATGGTTCGCTTCTTTTTTCATCTCAGGCATGGCCGACATGTCATGTTGCATAGTCATTTGATGGCCAGCATGTTGATCGCTTTTACCCCCATGACTCATGCCCATATCGTCCATGGTTAATAAAGCACGTGGACGTGATGCTGGGATTTGAACCGGTCCTACAGCTTGGGTATTTTCATCATGCAGAGTACCAATGGCAAAACCACTACGGTCAATAGACTCTGCTTCAATCTGATAATTTGATTGCGTAGGTTCTACAATGACATCGTAGGTTTCCGCTGTACCAATACGAAACTCATCAATTGCTACAGGCTTAACTGGCTGTCCGTCTGCACTCACAACAGTCATTTTCAAATTTGGAATTCTGACATCAAAAAATGACATTGCCGATGCATTAATAAATCGTAACCGAACCTTATCTCCAGCTTTAAAATTACCTGTCCAGTTTTGCTGTGGTGTCTTGCCGTTAACTAAGAAGGTATAACCCGTCACATCAGACATATCGGTTTTTAACATCCGCATCTGATTCCACATCGAACGATCTTGCCAAGTTGCCTTTAAGCCTTGTGCTTTAACTTGCTTCCACACATCAGATACGGTTTCACGGCGGTTTTGATAATACTCAGCAGATTTCTTTAAATTCTTTAAAATACTATCGCTAGAAGACTGATGAAAATCTGAAAGCATCACCACATAATCACGATTAGTTTTTTCATGCGCTGCAACTGGTATTTTTCCTTTGGGGTAAATTACGAGTGGCCCATATAAACCATCTTGCTCTTGGCCTTTACTATGCGCGTGATACCAATAAGTACCATTTTGCTTCACCTTAAAGCGGTAAACAAAATCTCCGTTTGGCGCGATTCCTTTAAAACCATTGAAACCCGGTACACCATCCATTAACCCTGGCAGTAACAACCCATGCCAATGCAAAGACGTATCTTGATTCTTTAATTGGTTATGAACATGAATAACAGCCTCATCCCCTTCCTCAAACTCAAGAAGTGGGGCTGTAAATTTTCCATTTACGGTAATTCGTTTGAGCGGCTGACCCGTAACATTGACCTGTTGTTCATTAATATTAAGGTGATATTCCTTAATTGCCGCGAGAGTCCATGGTGAAACCAATAGACCAAATACAGCGACGAGGCTGCTAATTGTTTTATGAGACATTGCTGTAATCCTTTGAACTAAAAAAATAAGTAAGAAAGGATTAAGCTTTTGGAGGACGTAAAATTTCTTGCCAGTATCCGGCTAAATGCTGAGCCTGATAAATACTACTAAATTGAGACGAGATAGGAATGAATTGCGAGTCAATATCTGGTACTGCTTGCTGTAATGCCAAATTCACCATCTGGCAATGGACAGGATTACAGTCTTGGCAATGTTCGCCATGTTGAGAAACTTTCACCATAGATTGATGACATATCGCCTGATCATCAGCTTGACCATGCATAGTGTAATGTGTCATTTGCTTACTATGGCATGGCATTGTATGAAGATCACGCTGCATAGGCATCTGAGCAACAGACACACCACTCCACCCAATGACCAAAGTCATTAGGAACACAAACCAAGCATACTTGCGTAAGTGTTGCAGCAGCGTCATCATTTATTGCCTTGAGCAATCCATTTATCTATAGGGTATAAGCATAACCAAGTTTTAAAACAGATACAATTTTACATCTTAATTGATTGTTTTTATGGTCATTAAGCAAATGGAGGTTGATGCTGAAGAACTAAATCAATCACTTCTAGTGCACCTTCTCGTTCATTACTTCGTGTTGTATAAGGTGCTACTGCTTTTAAAGCTTCAATAGCATTTTCAACCGCAAACCCATAACCTGCTGCTTTGATCATCTGGATATCATTATTGTTATCACCAATCGCAACCACTTGATCGGGTTGAACCTGCCATTTTTGCAATAATAGCTTCAAACCATGTGCTTTGTGCTGGTCCGGAAGAATCAAATCGATAAAATTAAAGCCACTTGAAACTGGTACCAAAACCTTATCTTTTACAAAACTTTGCTTCTGAAAATGCTCAAAAATCGTAAAACTTTCATTTTCCTGCGCAGTAAAAGTAATTTTACACACCAAGTCATCTAGTGCATAAAAGTCATCTATAACCGTCAGCTTTTCAAAATAGCGAGCGACTTTAGCATAATCTTCTGCATTCATACTGCTATGCACATAAGCACTCTGTTTTCCGCAGATCACCATTTTAGAGGTATACACTGGGTCAATCGCATTTAAAATCTCAATGAATTGCTCTTTGCTTAAATGAGCAAAAGCTAACTCTTGCCCCGCATCTACAACATGAGCACCATTTTCGGCAATAAAAGCAATCTCATGATTAATTTCTGGAAAATACGTAACAAGCTTTGCAAGCTGGTTACCACTAGCGACTACAAAACGGATATTATTTTGTTTTAGTTGTTCATACTGTTTTAAAAAACGTGCTTTGTTGTACTGCTTCTTAGAATTAAGAAAAGTCCCATCCATATCTACCGCTAAAATTTTTACTGTCATTAATGATCTAGGTCTCTTACTAAAATCTTATTAAATCAAATTTAGCTTTATTTTTCATGACACTTTTACAGTTTTCTATTCAATATATTTTAAAAAGTTTTACACAAGCCCTCTCGTTTTTTGCACAGGTTATTTTTTAGCAAAGCTTAATAAAAAAACAGATCCAAAAATATCCCTATAGAATAGAAAAAGAACGCCAAAGCGTTCTTTTTTCATACATTTTGCTTAGAGAATAAACGGTTGATCTCATTTTGTTTATTTTACCAACATCTTATCCATATGGTTATCAACACAGTTATCCATACAGTTATAAACAAAGTTATCCACAAGTTTACTCTCAGCCTAATATTCTTTTTTTAAGCGTCTACACTACCGACTTTTGCAAGCTCTGCACGCATTTGATCAATCACAACTTTATAATCTGGTTGACCAAAAATTGCCGAGCCAGCAACGAACATATCAGCACCAGCTTCTGCAATTTCACGGATATTTGCAGGACCAACTCCACCGTCTACTTCTAAACGGATATCACGGCCACTTGCATCAATAATTTTACGCGCTTCACGTAATTTTTCTAAAGTCATTGGAATGAACTTTTGGCCACCAAAACCTGGGTTTACACTCATTAATAAAATTTGGTCAACTTTATCAAGAACATAGTCTAGATAATGCAATGGTGTTGCTGGGTTAAAAACTAATCCTGCTTTAGCACCACCAGACTTAATAAGCTGTAATGAACGGTCAATGTGATGAGAAGCTTCTGGGTGAAACGTAATGATATCTGCGCCTGCTTCTAGGAAATCACCAATAATACGGTCAACTGGAGATACCATTAAATGCACATCAACAGGAGCAGTAATTCCATAATTTTTTAAAGCCTTACACACACCTGCACCAAAAGTTAAATTTGGAACATAGTGATTATCCATCACATCAAAATGCACTACATCGGCACCTGCAGCTAACACTTTGTCTACATCTTCGCCTAAACGAGCAAAATCGGCAGATAAAATAGAAGGAGCAATCAAATAAGGCTTGGACATAGGTGGATGACCTGGCTAAAAATTTAAGGAGAGGCTAAAAATTATAACAAAAAAGAACCTACTTGGCCCGCTCTTCCTTGCTTAAATGACAACATTTCAAACTTGCAACGTAACGTTGCTACTATAGAATGCCAAGTGCCAAACGAATTTGTTAAGGTACATTAAACCAATGTGAGGATTGATAATGAAAAGCACAACTCATCTATTAACAAATGATGGAAAACGCATTGCAAAACGTCTAGTTAATCATTGGAAACATAAATTTGAAGTACAAGAAACTGAACAAGATTTTAAAATCTTAATGCCTACCGCAACCATTACGCTTGCACCAGAAACAGAACAGTTAAATGTTGCTATTGATAGCCAGTTAGATGACCATGATCACTTAGAAAAAGTTGTCCTTGATCATCTAAACCGTATGGCTCAACAAGAATTTCAGGTGCAATGGCAGCACTAATTATTCGCCAGCGACTTTTTCCAATTGGATTGCATGAAACTGCAAATGCTCATCCATAAAGGTCTGGATAAAATAATAGCCATGATCATAGCCAGCATGTTGTCTTAAAGTTAAAGGCTGTCCTGCCTTTAAACATGCTTGCTTAAATTTTTCAGGGTGAAGTTGTTCATAAAATTGGTCATCTAACCCCTGATCCACTAAAATTTCATTAAATACCGCACCATTTTTTGAAACTAAAGCCGTGGCATCATGAGCCAACCAGCTATCGCGGTCTGTACCTAAATAATGGCTAAATGCTTTTTCACCCCATGCACATTCAGTTGGCGCGCAAATCGGTGCAAATGCAGACACTGAATTAAACTTCTCAGGATATTTAAAAGCTAAAGTTAAGGCGCCATGTCCCCCCATCGAATGTCCAAAGATACCGACCTGTTGAGCATTGACTGGAAAACTTTTTAAAATAAGTGGATATAACTCATCGATTAAATAGCTTTCCATCTGATAATGCTCAGACCAAGGCGCTTGCGTTGCATTAATATAAAAGCCTGCGCCTTGACCTAAATCCCAATTGTCACCTACTGCAACTTGTTCACCACGAGGTGAAGTATCAGGTGTAATCAGTATAAGACTAAGCTGGGCAGCCATATGCTGTGCATGTGCCTTAATGGCAAAAGTTTCTTCAGTACACGTTAAACCCGCTAAGTAAAACAAAGTTGAACAAGGTTTACCTTCTAAAGCAGCAGGTGGCAAATAAACCCCAAACTTAGTAGAGCCTTTTAATAATTGAGAATCAAACTGATAAATGCGCTGCTCACCTTCAAAGCAGCGGTTTTTTTGCAGGAGTTGCATCGTTTTTAGCCTCTGTTTGTGTCTGAGCAATATTTACACTACCTGTATTTGGTTGAGGAAAAAGATATTTTTCCAACTGAGGTAGCATAAGTTCCATATTCTTACCAATCATCCATTGTGGCTCTGAAGGTTCTACACCTTGAGCTACTTCCCATTTGGTTACGGTTTGCTTAGCGGCATTAAACGAATCTTTCATAGAAGACTGCTCTCGCATCGCCAAATCAAAGAAAGCTCGTCCAAAATAAGTATAATCAGCTTCGTTATTACAACCGAACGAAGTTTTATCCGCAGCAGATGCCGTAATAATTAAAGTATCAGGTGACTGTAACGCCGGAATAAAACTTCCTGAGTAACAAGCAGAAATGACAATCACACGCCAACGTATCCCCGCTTTATCGAGCGTTTCACGTAACCATTTCGGATCGACTTGCCCCAAATCTAGAGGTGCATTTTCAATTTCAAAATGGTTTTGTTCACCGTGCGATGTCATATATAAAAATAACACATCACTATCACGGTTCATTTGCTGACCCATACGGCGTAAGGCCAACTCTATACTGGTTTTAGATGCAATCGGGATTTCGGTTCGGGTATCCGGATTATTAACCAGCATCATTGAACGCCCGACTGTACCAAAACGCGTATCGAATTGTTCTTTAATACGAACCACTTCCGATTTAAAAACGTCTTGATAACTATCGCCTGCAACACCCAAGAAATACCAATGACTTTTAGCTAACTCACCATATTGAACTTGCTCTAAAGCATCATGAAGTAATTTACTTTGTGCATAAAAAGCATCTTCGGCAAAAGTAGGTGGAGAATCTTCCACTTTCCAAATAGGCTGATCTTTTACTGAAAGTTGCCAAACCACCATGGTCGCAATGGTCGCAACCATAACCAATGCCCGCTCCCACCAAGGCCACTTAAGCTCACGTGAGAACACCCAAATGACCGCCAAACTTTGCCACACAAAAAGTGCTACAAACAAACCAGGTAAAATACCGTTATAAATAGCATCCGGAATAAAGTTTAGATAACCATTAGATCCCAAATATTGAATTAAACACTGTATTAATAAAATATTGGTATCTAAAACCAACCACAATAAGGCTGGAACCAACATTAAACGCGGCTGATTAATACGCTGTGATAAGAAAATGCCAACAATAAGCGCAATAAAAGGCCAAAGTGCGTATCCAATTAGACCTTGTGAGTTGAAGTCGCCAATTTGACCGGCAACAAGCCAACTATAAAGTGAGTTGGTACACCCACCTAATATTCCCCAAACAATGAGCTGAAGAATAGAGGGATGTACGATCTGTAAGGAACGTCTTGACCCCAAAAATAACCACATTCCGGCAAGCTGGTTACTTTTAAAATCATGCCAAAAGTTAATGGAAGGTTTGAGATCAATCATAAAAAGGTTTCAAAAATTTCGTTTTTGTCAGGCACCATAAGTGTATGCCTGCTAAGAATTTTAGCAATCATGCTTTTGAACTATATCACATATATTTGTGCATTATTCAAGCAATAAAACTTAACCTTACATAAGCTTACTGAAAGTAAGCATCAAAACGACAAGCATCCCCCTGCCACTGATGGGCTGGCTCTTGATTTGCTAAAAAAATAGCATGTCGTGGACGTTTTACAATCACTCGCTTTGCAACTTTTTTGGCTAGCTCTAGCAAATGATCACCCAAATCCATTTCTCCATCTTCGGGTAAAAGTAAATGCAAAAGCTGCATCTGCTTTTTGACTTGGGCTTGTTTTTTAATTGCTTGTTGATTTTGATCGCGCTGTGGGAACATCGGGTCAAGGTAGACCACATCAACTGTTTTTTCTTCTTGATCTAATTGCTGTAAATAGCTTGCAGAGTCAGCGAAGATCAGTTGGATACGATCCATAAATTGGCTTAAAAATGGATCATGCTGTGCCTGAGCTTTTGAATCTTCAAGTAAAGTAAATAAAATCGGATGACGCTCAACAAGCTGGATTTGGGCTCCTAGATAAGCCATAAGTAAGCTGTCATGACCTAAGCCCGCTGTAGCATCGACCAGTACTGGCTTTTCACTTAACTGACAAGCACGAGCAATCATTTCCGATTTAAGACTTGCTCGTTTTAAACGAGAAATTTCAGCTTTCCAGTCAGGCTGCATTTTCATGCCGTTAGCAGATAACCAAAGTCCGTTTTCATCTACACAAAGAGCCAAGTCAGGATTTAAACGTAAAAAACGGGCATTAAGTTTTTCAATAGGCTGTAAATCGACAGTCACGCCTCTAGAATAAAGCACAGCTTGGTAGTGCTGTGCTTGTTCTTGAAAATCTACTTCAAAATATATGTGCATGCGCAGTGCCTTTAATTTGCTTTACCCTGATCCGCAATTTTTTTCCATGCATCATCACGCAAGTAAACCGGTAAAGCATGTTCAGCATCAACCCACTGCTTTTGCGCTGCATACACACGTGCAATCGAAGCAATGTCTTGTGCAGTGGCAGTGATTGTTTGATGTTCTGCATCAGTTTGAAGAAGCTTAGCACCCGAACCGATTAAGCAATGCTTTGCATAGGCAGCCGCTTGCTCGTAGTTCATTAATTTTTCTTCATCTATACACTGCATGATGCCTCGCTCATCTAGAACAAAACTTGCAATGTAAACTTCATTCATACGTGCATCGAGTACCGCAGTCACCTGTTCTAAACCTTCAAGTCGGTAAGCCGTTTGTGCTAAAGCCTGTAAGGTAGAAACTGGAATTACTGGTAAATCTTGTGACCAAGCTAAAGCCTGAGCAACAGCAGCATTAATTCGAACACCACTAAAAGAACCGGGCCCTCGACTAAAGGCAATTGCATCTAAACCAGCTACGTCAAGTCCAGTTTGTTGTAACCCTTGCTCAATCATTGGCAAAATGGTCTGGGTTTGTGCTTTCGCTCGCGTATCGAGTTGGAAAAAGAGTTCTTGGGTTTCATCGATTAATGAAATGGAACATTGCTCGTTTGCAGTTTCCAACGCCAGCAGTTTCATGCACAACCTTAGTATTCAATCAGATTAAAAACGGAAGTTATGATACCCCACTCGGCTCTGATAGGCGAGTTGTTCCTATCTAAATAAAAATGCCAAGCTGGTGCTTGGCATAGAAAATATCTCGCTAAAATTTTAAAAGTGGAATTCTTTCAAATCGGTATAGCTTTTAAAGTGTTCAGCATAATGTAGTGCGCTCAAGCGTATTTTTGCTGCGCCTTCTTCATCTAAAGTTTTTACAATTTTTCCAGGTGAGCCCATTACCACTGAGTTATCTGGAATCACTTTACCTTCCGGTATTAAAGCATTAGCACCAATAATACAGTTCTTACCAATCACAGCTCGATTTAAAATGACGGCGTTCATACCAATCAAACTGTTATCGCCAATTGTACAACCATGCAACATGACTTTATGTCCAACGGTGACATATTCGCCAATATTTAGCTCAAGGCCCGCATCAGTATGTAATACCGAATTTTCTTGAATATTAGAAAAATTACCAATCCGAACGACACAATTATCGGCACGCACTACAGCACCAAACCAAATACTGACCTGACGGCCTAGTTCTACTTGTCCAATAAGCGTTGCGGTTGGAGCAACCCAGCCATCCCATGGCTCATGTAAGGCTTTTGGATGCTGCCCTTGATAGCTATACATCATAATTTATCAGTCCTGATCTTTATTTTTTATGAGAAAATTTTGGCATTCCAAACGTTGGTGCATTCAGTAGAAATGGCCATTCTTTTTGGTAGCCTAAACCATATTTAAATAAGGCAATTAACATTCGCGCTGTGAGACCCCAAATAATTTCATTATCAATCTGCAAGCTTGGGAAGTATAAAGATTGATGAGCATATCGCACTTCATATGGCGTCGGACGCGTCTCTATAAGTTGCTGTAAAGGCACAAAGAAAATTCGATCAATTTCGGTGGGCTGAGGAATTAAAGTTACCTCAGGAGGAATAAGCCCAACAATCGGTTTTACAGACAAGCCACTTCTTGCACGTTGCATCGGCAAATCGCCTAACAACTGCACATCAAACGGATTTAAAGCCGTCTCTTCTTGAGCTTCTCTTAGCGCTACAACGATATTACTAGTATCACTAGGGTCACGCTTGCCACCAGGAAAAGAAACTTCCCCCGCATGGTTGTTCATATGTATTGAACGACGTGTAAGCAGTACCTTAGGATTATTTTCATTCGTAATCGCAATAAGTACCGCAGCTTGTGCTTCTTGTATGCGGGTGGAAAAGCGCAATCTTTGCTGTAACTTTTGTGTTAGCAAGTGCTCTTCCATACCATTCACCTATTATTCTGTCTCTCTTTGCATCATATCTGAAAATCAAACTTAGGGAATAGAGTTGATGCGTAAGTCTAAAAATTCAGTTATGCTGAGGCATCTCTATACTCGATGATAATTATGAGTTTCTGTGTAGCGTGTGGGCATAAAACCGAACAAAAAATTCCTTTAGGTGATCATAAAGTACGCCGTGTTTGTACTCATTGTGGAAATATTCACTATGAAAACCCCAAAGTAATCTGCGGTGCCTTAGCGTTATGGGAAGACAAAGTACTACTTTGTCGTCGCGCGATTGAACCTCGTTATGGCTTATGGACTTTGCCTGCGGGTTATATGGAATTATTCGAGACGATGGAACAAGGTGCGGCGCGTGAAACTCGTGAAGAGGCAGAAGCCGAGATTGAAATAGAACAACTTTATTGCATGTATAATATTCCCCGTATTGGGCAAATTTATGTACTTTTCAAAGCACAGCTGAAAGATGGCCTTTTTGGTGCTGGCGAAGAAAGTATCGAATGTCGACTGTTTGAAGAACATGAAATCCCATGGGGTGAACTTGCCTTTCCTAGTGTTGAACACACATTAAGACATTATTTCGAAGACCGTAAACAACAAGTTTTTCCAACACATCTAGAGACGTTAGGAACTCGTTTAGACCATACAGGTTAATTTAGTTAATAAAAAAAGACCGCTTTCGCGGTCTTTTTTATGGTTTTTATTTTGTCTTAATTTGATAACAATCAGCCGTTCTAATCGTTATCGTTCCACTCATTCGCTCAGCTAAAGCTTTATCCTCTTCTGTAGGAGCGGGGCTCACATCCTTAATATTATTATACACTCGTTGATAGAAGGCATATGGATTTAACCATGAAACTGTCTTGTTATCATAAGTTGTAAGGTTAATACCATTTAACTGCCCTTGTAATAAGTTGGCAACGTTAATTTTTGCTCCACTTACAATGAGTGTCTGACCGCCTGTCTCGGTAGTAGCTTGAACAACATTCGAGTTTAACCCCGCCATAATACCATTGAGCTTACCTAGTTTAGGTTCAGAAAAAATCATTTTTACTGTAATTGATTTATCATTTGAAGCAGACTCAGTACCACCCGTTGTCCCTATGCGATACTGTTGAACGCCATTGTTATCAATTAAAGTATTATCTGAAACAACTCCACATTGGCCAGACATATCCGTTGCTGTCGCATTAGGTTTAATATCAGTACGAATGTCACCATTTTCATCAATCACAATACCTAAATCGATTGGTGAAATTCCAGCAGTATCAAATTTAATATTTAAAGTACCATATAACGGGAAAATATAAGTTTGCCCTGAGCTCACATTTTTTGAAGTTCTAAAGATATCCTTTGCAAGATAACTTGCTGGAGTTACTTTATAGATGTCTAGCGAACCATTATAGTTTTGGTTGCCTATACCTTGACGCCATAGCGCATAGTGTTGAGGATTTGGTGTTTTACTATTTATTGCCCCTAAATATAGACTTTCACGACCGGCAATAAACGAATCATTTAATAATTTACCTTGATAAATTAGTAAATCTTCACTGGTATTAGCTGAGGCTTTTAAATGGAATGGTTGTGTTGATTTAATCTCAGCTTGCAATGGATCGAGCCATGTGGTTTGAGCATTTGCTGTAAGTTGCGCTGGCTTAGATTTAGTTAATACTTCCATTACAGCCGTAACTGTTGAGTTACTGGTAGTCGTACTTGTTCCTTTCCATTGTAAACCATAACCAAATGTATAGCCTTGACGATCTGATAGTAAAAATAAATTGCCTATCACGTGTTGGGTATTGGCAGCATTTTTTGGGCAATCTGCTAAATTAGCTAAATTACACCCATAAAAATTTTCTGAAATTAAGTTTGGTTTGGCTAAGGTCAAGTAATCTGATTGATATAAACCGACTAAACTTAAATGAGCTAATTGAGTTACTAAAGCAAAAGCTTGATTATCATCAATTTGGCTAACATCTAGCCAAGGTTTCAAAATACCAGCGTATGCACCACTTTTCCACTCAGCAGCAGTAATATTTTGAAGTACAACATTTAACGTGTTTTTCTTATCTTCAGTAAATAGTGTAGGTTGTATATCTCCAACAACATTATCACCACGCTCTATACCAACGCTTTGAAATAATTTAACCAAGGCCATCGCTACACGAATGGTAGGATCATCTTGACTTAATGAAACCGGTGCTACCCCCGTTAAAGCCGTTGCCATATCGATAACTTTTAAACGTGGTGAGACAATCACTTTAATTTTTGAAATATTATCTAAATTGATAGAACCTAAATCGATCTTTGTTTTAGTTTGAGTACCTTGTAAAAAGAAGTTTGCGGTATCACCAATTTTACATGTACCAACAACACTGTTTCCCGAAGCTTTAGTGACAAAACTCTGATTTGCAGCACTACTACAGGTAAAATTTAGACCAGCAACCGGATAATCGAGTGAAAACTCTAAACAATCATTGCTTGATGCAGCGCAACTTCCATTTGCATTTGAATTACCAGAACCACTTGTAGGATCTTCATTAATGGTTGAGCTACCACCGCCACAACCATTCAGCATCATTGCTAATGTGGTTAATGCAAAAGGCCATAATAATTTTTTATTCATTAGATACCCTACTTATTTTTAACGTAATACTGAAATTTGAATCTGTCCCTGATTAGATAACTCGTGTTCTGCTACATCTACAGAGGAAGATAACGGAGTTAACATCATATAACGTGCATGAGGTGGCACCCTTAAAGTACCTTGAATCGATGCATGTTGTAATATTGTAGAAGGATAAGACTTGCTCTTAAAACCACTTGCACCTTCTAAAATACAACCCTTCTCATCTAAGAATATAGCTAAAGGCCAATAATATAGAGGTGCGGAATTACTCGCTGCAAATGACATAAGTTGTAAATGTTGTACAGATGAATCTAGTTTTACCAACTCATATTCAAACTTTTCTTTTAATGGCTTTCGAGGCCATAAATTTACTTCTTTTTTAGCTCCAAGCACTTTGATTGACTTTTTATAGCCTTGAACAAAACATTTATCTTGCTCAAAAGTCGTTTCTAATTCTTTTTGAGACAGACGTATATAAGTTGGAGCTAAAACAATCGCTCCTTGATCTTCCTGAGTTTGCTTATTAAACAATTGTTCTAAGGTAGACTGGCTTACACCTTTTTTTCTTTCGATAAACTCTGTTCTTCCAAGTCCATCCGGCATAACATAAAAGCGTTTTTTACCTTCAAGATTAAATTCCTGATCTTCAAGATATTCATTATTTACATACTCTACGCCATCAATACTTGTAAATTTAGATTTATCTTTTGAAGAATCCGAATTTGCGCCAGCCTGTGTGGTAGTTGGCATAGATAAAGAAGAGCTATCAACTTTCTTTACTTCTTCACTCATTATTCTAGAAGGACTACTTTGACTCTTTAGTACTCTAGCAACATTCGTTTGTTCCTTAATTTCTCCCTGATTAGGCTTAATATGAGTTAAGGAATGCTTAGGTGCAGGCGGTGCAGTCGGTGCAGTCGGTGCAGTCGGTGCAGTCGGTGCAGTCGGTGCAGTCGGTGCAGTCGGTGCAGTCGGTGCAGTCGGTGCAGTCGGTGCAGTCGGTGCAGTATTTAATTTGTCTTGGACATGTTGTTCCAGTTTTTTCGGTAAATTTTTAATTTGTTCTTTTTCTTTAGATGTTTTTTGTGCAGAATCTACTATAGGTTGATTCTGCTGAGTTTGTGGTTTTCTTTCCTCTATTTTAGGGATAGGTTGTTTTTTCTGATCAATTCTTTTACTCGGCACAATCATTGGGCGACCATCTGGACCAATGATTGTATAGAAACCATCTGCATAAGATACAGAAACGCTTGCTATCGCAATGCATAAAGCCGAAATAGCAAATTTAGGTCGAAACATCCATTTATATTGTTTTACCATTTTGTTCTATAGCTCAAACCAAGTACTGTAACTTTTGTATTCGTTTTTACATCTAAGCCAGAATAAGGGTTTAATAAAATATTATCGACACCACATTTATTCGATAAAGTACTCGTACAAGCTGGAATGTTATCACGACTACGAAGGAACCCTACTGAAAGATCTAAATCTGTATCTGCATCAAAACGATACCCTAACCCGAGACCAAATAATTGCGCATTATTGATCGGAACCATAGTATTGCGTTTATCATTAGGTATTGAACTGGCACGCGGCTCATAACCAGCCCTTAATTTCAAACGATCAGTTGCTGAATATTCAAGGCCAATTCCCCAGCTCCACGGCGAAGTGAATTTCAATGGTAATGCTAATGAGTTATCAGTAACGTCATTAGATAAAAGTTTAGCTACTTTTAATAAGGTGATTTGGCGGTCAAACTCAAATTTAAATTTATTCCATGCAGAATAATCAGTCCATCCTACATCAAAGTTAACTTGTAAATCTGGTAATATTTTATATTTAATACCTGCTTGGAAATGTGCTGGATATTCAAGATCCATTGCAACCAAACCTGATTCTATATCAGGGACATAACCAGGTAGACCAAGAATAGCAGCTAAAATTTGCCCCGTAGCAGATGAGTTAAGGCCTTTTATAAGTTCTTGGGGAGCCTTCGCATTATCAATCAGATATTTTCCTTTTAAACGCATTTTGGCAGCACTTTGATATACCATACCAAAACCAAAATCGTCTGTTGGTTCCCAAAGTAAGCCTAAGTTATAGCTTGGACTTAATGATTGTTCTAATGAAACTTGTAATGCCCCCATTTTATTAAATGGATTCATACCTTCTTGGGCATTACACATACCAAATAATAGTAAATCAGTAATCATGTCACTATTATTTTTAAAGGGAGCACACACAACTTCATCAACCATACGCAATACACCAATCATCTCATTCGGAAAACGTAAATCAGTTTTCAGTGCGATTGCGTTATAGGACATCCCTACGGAAGCACCAATCGATAAATGATCATTTACCTGATAACCGAAAGATGGGGATAAGTAGGTGATCCGCTCAACTGCAACTTGTTGGCCCATATAGTTACCTGGATTACCATTCTCTGCCCCAAAACCTGCGACTAATGGAGCATACATGGCGGTCGCGTAGGTAATTTTTGAACCTGGTGGTTTATAGGCAATTCCTGCTGTAGGAGCAACTAGTGGATAACCAGCTCCGAGATCTACCATTTTTTTAAGAATAGGTACATACAGGCTCGCGTACTCCACATCACCATGTACTGTCCCTTTAAAATCTGTACAAATATTAGCTGAAACCTCAGGACCATCATTACAAACGAGAGGGTCATCTGAATAACCAAAGATGTTATAACCAGGTGGAGCTGAAAACTCACGCTGAATATCAAAGTTAGCAAGGATCCCCTGCACATCTGTTTGCAGGCCATCAATTTTTGCTAAAGCTGCAGGGTTAAAATGAACTGCACTAATACCAGGGGGGTCTGCAGTTACAGCATTCCCCATCGATAGTGAGCGAATATCAACAGCTAAGTTTTGTCCTAATTGAGCATTGGCAAAGCTAGAAAAACCGGAGATAACAATTGCCGCCGTTAAAGGACATAATTTAGGATATTTCACCTGCATATCTCCTTATTTTTGTTTTTTATTAAAACCTAAAATATCTAACGGGAATGACAGACCAAGTGAAATATCTGGTGCATCTTCAGTTAAACCAATACCAACCGTACCGTTAACGATCGTTTCAGGCGAAACCCGAACACCTAAAGCAAAAGACAACATCGCACTACTTTGATCAGGTGATTTATAGCTTTCTCCATTTTCAAACTGGAATTCGGCATCCATATTGAAACTTTGCTGATATGACATGGTTAAAGACACGTCATAGTTAAATGAGTAAGCAAAGCCAAATGAGAAACCACCACTAATTCCTGGATCAAAAGATTCTAAAGTACGATTATTACCACGTACCTGATTTAAACCAGACTCCTTAAAACCATAATTGGCAGAGGCAGAAGCGAAGAGAACGACTGGATCAATATATTTACGGGTACTGGCCCCTACACCAACCGAGTAATAACCTTTACCCGTTGATAGCTCATCTAAACCAATCTCATAAGGGCTATCCCCTGTTTTTGTAGAGACACTACCAAAAAGAACCAAGGGTAAACGGCCTTGTTTTAAAGGAAATGGTTCCCAACGCGCACCAAGTGAAATATCACCCAATCCTGCAGTTGTTGTATCTCGAATAATTTCAGACTTTGCTACAAAAGGAAGAGTTGCGGATAAAGTTAAGTTATCCAATACCCCATATTGAAAAGTAAAACTATTCGTTAATGTATGGTTTGCATCTTCTTCAACACGTAAACGATTAAGCTGAGATGAATTATCTGCTAAAGCCAAATCAATTCGAGTATCGCGATAATAGGTATAATCGAGATCATAATAAGAAGAAATTACGCCCTTCTTAATCAAAGAGTATTGACGTTCATTTGAAGTAAATACCTCTTGTAAATTTGTCTCTTGAGTTGCATCACCTTCTTTCTTCTGTAGGGCGTTAGCAGCTTGATTTGCCCCGCTATTATTTTCAGATACATTCTCTGTAGAAGGTGTTTCAGAAGCTTGTGTTCCCGCATCTGTACCAACAGAAGAAGAATTTGTTGCTTCAGCAGCTAGAGAATTTACCTCGACTCCTGCATCCGTGCTCTGATTCGATAATTCTACCTGTGTTTGTTGTACCTGATCTTCGGCATAAATTGTCCCTGTAATGGCGCTCATACTTAAAGCCAACACACTCATATTTATCCATCGATTATTCATGTTTTTCCTACCCAATTTATTTATTTTACTAACTTTAAATTTGACTATTTACGTTTGTAATAAAGCCGCATATAGGTTTCTATCGGCTGTCCATAAGTCGCAGAATGATTATCGTTATCCAAGACACGTCTCATAGTTGAAGCTTTGTTTGCTAAACGATCATAATTAAACGCCGGATATTGCACATCAACAAAAGCATATCTATTGACCGTTGCGTCTTCCACATGGCGCATATCTGCATCTTTTAACGCCAATAAGTCTTTACGCTGTGATTCAGGAACAGAAATAACAAATAAAGTATTATTATCCCAAATTTCTTTAAAACGTCCCTCATCAAAACTGATATTCCCTAAAGCAGGGTCAGCTACGTATACTCGTCCATCTTTATAAGCTTTATATACGACAAAATGTTTAAAACCAGCATATGAAATAGGCACAATTGCTGGCTGCCCCAGTTTGACTAAATCAGAAAAGTCACCTCGATAACCACCGCTTTCTAAACCAATTGCTGTGACAAAGCGCTTCATATCAAGTAATGAGAAACTTCGACGCTCAATAATACGTTGATATTCGCCATACTGAAGCAAACCACTCATTGTTTGCTGTTCAGTTAAGCTCGTTCCAACATAGCCGTTTAATAAAGTCGTAAGTGCAGCAGAACCACAGCTATAATCATAGGCTTGTCGAACAATGCCACGAAACTGGTCTTCAACAGCTGGTTTTATGGTGACAGGTTCAATATGGTTTCGATGAAATGATAAATTACGTGAATCGGCAGTCTCTGTATAATAAACAGTTCCCGGCGGCTTTTTTTCTATTTCGAAGGCTTCTGTCGCAAAGTAATACATCAATGCTGAGCCTAAAACTATCTCTAACATAAGCACTTGGTCTAAATGGTGGCCTACCGGCCTTATTCATTTTATTCTTAGAGCAATAGCTCTACATCCCTGTGTGTTGAAGATACCTTTTTTTTTTGTAAAAAACAGCTTTTTTTTAATCTTTTTGATGAATGCATAGTTTTACATTTATAAACTGATAATTAATTCTCATTTCAAATGTTTTATAATCTTTCTTATTATATAAGCTAATATTATTTAAACAGAAAAGCGTAGATATTAGTTTTATTAAGATAAATAAAAAAGCGCGTATAAACGCGCTTTTTATCAGCCTTTAAATTAGTGACCAGAAATAGTAATTGTAGAAGTTCCTACATTTAAACCTTGGATTTCTAAGTCACCAATTGAAGCATTACCCGCTGCACCTAGGTGTACGCCCTGTGCATAAACGTTCATACCTTGTGTACTGTTATTTTGGATACGTAAACCTGTAGGAACAACAGAAATGTTCGCATTCACATCCAAGTCACCAGTTGTATTACCCGCACCCGCACCACGAACCATTACTTTGTCTAGGACAATTTTACCACCACCAGCAGCATCATTAATACCGAAGTTAGATAGTGTTAAACCACCTTTTAAGCTAGAATTCACTTTGATCATCGCGCCTTGCGGAGTTGAACCTAACTGAACATTTGCAGAAATTTGACCCAAAGATAGATCTAAGCCAGAAATAATTTCAGTTGGAGCTGTTTCAGTAATACCACGTACAGCAGTAGTCGTATTTAATGTACCAGAAGTACCTACGCCAATTGAACCTACATGTACATCAACTGCGCCCACTGTTGCTGCAACGTTTAAGAAAGCACCATTTGAATCTGCAGCACCATTTGTATCAATTTTTAAATCTAAAAGATTACCTGTACCTTTTTGAGTTACCGTAACACCACTAATTGCGATTGAACCCGCTGTACCTGAAGCACCAGTGATACCAGTAGCTGACGCTAAACCATCATTATCATGTAGGTATAGCTTATCGATAGAAATACCACTAGAACCCAAAGCAATACCGATATTAATACCATCTTGACCTGTAGCAGCACTAAGCGCTGCATCATCCATTGATTGCATTGCCATTGCATTTGCACTGATAGCTAAAGAAGAAACTAAAGCAAGTTTAGTGAACATTTTCATTGAGCACTCTCCCAAGAGCATTTATTTTTTGACTTTAACCACTCTCACTGTCTCAAGTTGCATTTTTCTTTTATGGCAACCGAAACTTCCAATCCTTGAGTAGTTTTGCTTAGCAATTACTAAATTACAGCTGCGTTAATTTTTGTTCAACTACTGTAATACATTTTTTGCCAATTACCCGACAAACGGTACGGTGTCTGACTAACTAAAAAGCTTTATTACTACTCTGAAGGCTGAAGGATAATTTGGTTATTTTTTCCACGAAATGTTAGGGTCTTCTCACTCAACTGCCTGTTGAACTCTAACTTGTAGTAAACTATGCCACCTCTTCCAAACTCTCACATGTTTAAAATGTCTCATTTAAAGAAAAAAATCTCTTTAGAAAGCTATTACTCTGCTGCCGATATTTTAAAAAAATTAGAAGAGTTAACTGGACTTGTATATCTTCAAGATGATAACAACCCTATTATTGGTTTTTTGCCAAAAAATTATTTAATCACTCAAAACAACCAAAACTTTTTATTCACTAAAACTGATTTAAATAAATATAAGCTTTCATCTTATATAGAAAATCTTTTAGATTTTACACAATTCCAATCTCAAGAAATAGAAAATAGCAATAGAGAAAAAATAAGTTTTAAGGGTGGATATATTGGTTTTATTAGCTATGACTTTTCTGCACATCAATTTATAAATAATCAATCACATAAACAACCGTCTTTATTTATAGGTTCCTATTATTCTTTTATTAAAAAAATAAATAATGAATGGTATTTTTTTAGCGATGAATATAATGCTTTTGAAATTTTTAACTATCTTTCAGCTCTACTCAATAAACCTTCTAGCAAACTACAAAAAAACAATTTTAAACTAGAACAAAATATTCATCCTCGCTGGTCTAAAAATACATACTTAACAGCTTTTCATAAAATACAAGAATATATTAAGGCAGGAGATTGTTATCAAATTAACCTTACTCAAGAATTCAAAGCGAATTTTACTGGTTCGTTATTAAATAAAGCAGATGAGCTATGGAATTTAACCAATGCACCATATTCTGGTTATTTAAAATTAACAGAATTTGAGTTGTTAAGTTGCTCTCCTGAATTATTTATTGAATTTAATGTAGATAAACAAATTAAAACCAGACCCATTAAAGGTACAATGCCTCGTTATGAAAATAAAGAGCAGGATTTACTTTCAAAACAAACTTTAAAAAATTCTAAAAAAGATCAAGCAGAAAATGTGATGATCGTTGATCTATTACGTAATGATTTGAGCATTTATGCCAATACAGGTTCGGTAAAAACAACAAAACTATTTGAAATTGAGAGCTTCAATCAAGTTCATCATATGGTGAGTGAGATTACGGCTACACTTAAAAATGATATTAATCCTATGCAGATGTTACTCACTGCTTTACCAGGAGGGTCAATTACAGGAGCTCCTAAAATTCGGGCAATGCAAATTATTGAAGAGCTAGAAGGCGCACCTCGGGGAGCATATTGCGGCACTTTAGGATATTTTAATTTCGATGGTACTGGACGCTGGAATATTTTAATTCGTAGTTTTCAACAATATCAAAACCAGCTCTCTATTTGGGCAGGCGGCGGTATTACTATTGCTTCAGAGGCTGAGGCTGAATATCAGGAAAGTCTTGATAAAATCTCTGCTATGCTGAATTTGATGAACAGCACAGCAGAATAAGTATTAAAGAATATCTTGCTTCAAAGTTTGAATTAAACGCGCGTTTTGCTCATCAGTTCCAACCGTGATACGTAAAAACTGATTAATGCGAGGCTTATTGAAGTAACGAACAATAATGCCCTGCTCACGTAATTTTTGTGCAAGTTGCCCAGCATCATGCTGTGAATGCGTAGCAAAAATAAAATTCGCTTTCGATGGCAAAACGTTAAAACCAAGTTCAGTTAAATCACGAACAAGTTTCTCTCGACTTGTTATAACTTTTTGGCACTGCTCTTCAAAATAAGCTTGGTCTTCAAAAGAAGCTACCGCTGCTGCAATAGCAAAGCGATCAATTGGATATGAATTAAAACTATTTTTTACAGCCTCAAGTGCTGCAATCAAGTGCGACTGAGCAATCGCAAACCCGACTCGTAGGCCTGCTAAAGAACGAGACTTTGAAGTCGTTTGGCATACCACAAGATTTTCATAGCGGTTTATCAAACTTACAGCTGACTCAGCACCAAAATCAACATAAGCTTCATCAATCACAACCACGCGGTCCGGATTTGCCTGTAATACTTGTTCGATTTCTGCCAAGCTGAGCGCAATACTTGTTGGTGCATTTGGGTTGGTAATAATAACCCCACCATTTGGCTGGGTATAATCTCGCACATCAATTTCGAAATTCTCATTGAGAGGAATTTCTTTTGTTTTTGTACCAAAAAATTGGCTATAAACTGGATAGAAACTATAAGTGATGTCCGGATACAGGATTGGTTCATCTTGAAGAAAAAATGCTTTAAAGATATGAGCCAATACCTCATCAGAACCGTTACCTACAAAAACTTGAGATACATCAATATTCTGTTGTTTCGCAATTGCTTGCTTTAACGCTGTCGCATCCGGATCTGGATATAGACGCAGCACATCGGCTTGTTCATGTAACACCGCTTGAACTGCTTCTACTACTTTTGGTGATGGTGGATACGGGTTTTCATTGGTATTTAACTTTAATAGATTCTGGATTTTAGGTTGTTCACCTGGCACATACGGCTCTAATTCACGAACCTCAGGACTCCAAAAACGCATTTGTGCTGTAGATACAGTCATTGTCTTATCTCAAAAAAGGGCTGAAAGTCAGCCCTGAATAATCATTAAAAACACTATTAGGCTTAAAACTTATTGATAACGATAACGCGCCGAGCGTGCATGGGCATCGAGATTTTCTTGAACAGCAAGTACGTCAGCTGTTTTAGCCAAAGTCTTAACACCATCTTTTGAACACATGATCAAACTAGAGCGCTTTTGAAAATCATATACACCAAGTGGCGAAGAGAAACGAGCTGTGCCAGATGTTGGTAATACGTGGTTTGGGCCAGCACAATAATCACCAATTGCTTCAGGTGTATAGCGACCCATAAAAATTGCCCCTGCATGACGAATATCTAGGCTCATCGCTTCGGCATCATCAAGACATAATTCCAAATGCTCTGGTGCAACCTGATTAATCAAATCAACTGCTTCAGCACGGTCTTTTACCAAAACTAATGCACCACGATTTTCAATCGATGTACGCGCAATCTCGGCTTTAGGCAATTCATTTAAATGTTTCTCAATTGCAGACTCTACTGCTTCTAATAATGCTTCATCTGGAGTAATGAAAATAGCTTGAGCTACTGTGTCATGTTCAGCCTGAGATAATACATCCATCGCTAACCATTCAGCATTATTCACACCTTCTGCATAAACTAATATTTCAGAAGGTCCAGCAATCATGTCGATACCCACCTGACCAAATACAGCACGTTTAGCAGCTGCCACAAATCGGTTTCCAGGACCAGTAATTTTATCAACACGTGGAACAGTTTGAGTACCATAAGCTAAAGCAGCAACAGCTTGTGCCCCACCAATGGTAAATACTCGGCTAACACCTGCTAGATAGGCGGCAGCTAAAACGAGTGGATTTAGTTCACCATTTGGCGCTGGCACAACCATAATAATTTCAGGTACACCGGCCACATGTGCTGGTACCGCATTCATAAGTACAGATGAAGGATAAGATGCAAGTCCGCCTGGTACATAAATACCAACACGGTCAAGTGGAGTCACTTTTTGTCCTAGGGTATTACCCAAATCATCCACATAAGTCCAGCTATCTTGTCTTTGAGCTTCATGAAAAGTACGAATACGATCAGCTGCAAGTTGCAGGGCTTCACGAATCTCTTGATTTAAACCATCAAAAGCAGCTTTAAGTTGTTGTTGAGACAATTCTAGATCGGAAAATTGATGCGCTGGATGTCGATCGAACTGTTGAGTAAGTTTTAAAACATGATCATCACCATACTGACGAACATCAGTAATAATTTGATCTACTGTTTGAACTAAATTAGGATCATTAACGGTTTCAAAAGCTAAAAGCTCAGCAAAAACCTGTTTGAAGTTCTGATCTTGAGTCGATAAACGTCGCATCAATTTACCCACAAGGCGAAAAAGAAAAACCAAGTTTACTCTTTTTCTAAGCTCTTGTGGGCATCATATCTACAACTATCGCAAAAGCATGATAGGAAATTACTTTTAACGTGATTGAACAGCTTGTTCAAGTTGGGAAATGATTGGGTTCAATAAAACTTGTTTACGCTTAAAGCTCGCTTTATTGACAATAAGACGTGAAGATACTTTGCAAATTTCTTCTAATGGCTCAAGGCCATTTGCTCGTAAAGTATTTCCAGTATCCACTACGTCAACAATATAATCGCCCAAACCAACTAATGGTGCTAACTCCATAGAACCATAAAGTTTAATAACATCCACCTGCTCGCCTAAGCTCGCATAATATTGACGTGTAAGATTGACATACTTAGTGGCAATTTTTAAACGACCTTTTGGGCGTTCCATTCCTACTTTACCAGCAGTCATTAATTTACATTTCGCAATCTGCAGGTCCAATAACTCATAGACATGCTGAGCGCCATGTTCCATAAGTACATCTTTACCAGCTACACCTAAGTCAGCTGCACCATTCTCAACATAAGTTGGCACATCAGATGCACGTAAAATTAAAATACGAACCTGCTTATGTGTGGTTGGAAAAATTAACTTACGCGATTTTTCCGGGTCTTCAAGCAAGTTAATACCGGCTGTAGCAAGTAAAGGTAAAGTTTCTTTTAAAATACGTCCTTTACTCAGTGCCAAGGTCAAACCATGATCAAAATTACCCATTACGTTAAAATTAGGATCATCGTTTCTTACGTCATTCATTAACTTACTCGCTTAATTTTGGCACCTAAACCTTGAAGTTTTTCTTCGACATGCTCATAACCACGGTCAATATGGTAGATACGGTCAATTAATGTATCACCTTCAGCAACCAAAGCCGCTAAAACCAAAGAGAATGAAGCACGTAAATCTGTTGCCATTACAGGTGCTGCCTGTAATTTTTCAACACCAGTCACAACAGCATCATGGCCTTCGACCTGAATATTAGCACCCATACGTGACAATTCAGGAACATGCATGAAACGATTTTCAAAAATGGTCTCAGAAATCGTTGCAAACCCGCGGCCAATTGCATTTACAGCCATAATTTGTGCTTGCATGTCGGTCGGGAATTCTGGGTGAGGTAATGTTCTAAAGCTTACTGCTTTAGGACGCTTACCCAACATATCCAATTCAATCCAGTCATCGCCACGGGTAACTTCAGCACCCATTTCTTCAAACTTATCTAAAACAGCCTCAAGCAATGAAGGATCTGTATGGGTGGTTTTTACACGTCCACCAGTAATCGCAGCAGCAGCTAAGTAAGAACCTGTTTCGATGCGGTCTGCAACAACTGCATATTCACAGCCATGTAGACTTTCTACACCAGTAACAACCAATGTATCCGTATCTAAACCTTCAATTTTTGCGCCCATTTTAATAAGCATTTGCGCAAGATCAGTAATTTCAGGTTCACGTGCAGCATTACGAATTGTGGTTACACCGTCTGCCAAAGCAGCTGCCATTAAAATATTTTCGGTACCACCAACAGTAACCATATCAAAAACCACTTCGCCGCCTTTCAGACGACCATCAACAGTGGCATGTACATAACCATTTTCAACTTCGATATGTGCACCCAATGCTTCTAGGGCTTTTAAGTGTTGATCTACTGGACGAGAGCCAATAGCACATCCACCAGGTAATGAAACCTTGGCATTTCCATAACGCGCTAATAATGGCCCTAATACCAAAATAGATGCACGCATTGTTTTGACAAGCTCATAAGGAGCAAACTGGTTATCTAAAGTAGAAGTATCCGCCTTAACCGTGTCATTTTCATAACTAATTGTGACACCCAGTCCACCAATTAATTTCACCAAAGTATTTACATCTTTAAGATTTGGAACATTGGTTAATGTAATTGGAGAGTCAGCAAGAATCATTGCCGCAAGTAACGGTAAAGCCGCATTTTTAGCACCAGAAATGCGTACTTCCCCTTCGAGCTTAACACCGCCCGTGATTAAAAATTTATCCATTAATATTTAAGCTCCGAAAAGGCTTGCTTTGCGCCATTCATCTTTGGTCATCGCACGAATTGTTACGGCATGAACTTCGCCACTTGCAATATAAGTATTTAATGGTGCATAAACTGCTTGTTGGCGGGCAACAGTACGCTTACCTTCAAATTGATCATCCACAATACGGAGGTCAAATTTTCCAGCCTGTCCGCTCACCACTACTTCCGCCTCAGGAAAAGCTTCTTTTAAAATTTGAGTGAGCTGTTCACTATTCATTGCAAAGACCTCTGACACAACCTACGGTGTAAAACGAAGTATTTTACTATAACTTTTTCAAAGAATTCAGTACGTGTTTATATTTTATCAATAAAAAAGAGGCTATATTCCAAGCCTCTCTCAATTATTAAAAACTTATTAAATAGAAACAGCAACTTGAGAATATGTACATTGCATTTTTCGATATTTTAACAATTGTTTTTTTAATTTTTCAGTCAGTTTTTTTATTGAAGTATACATATCATCCGCTGTTGCTTGAGCAAATAGCTCAATTCCAGGTAATCGAACTATCGCTTCAGCCACATGATTAGAGCTACCCTTATGTGAGCGCTTATCAATCTGATGATCTTTCGTTAACTTAATCTGCATACTATTCACCTGATCAAGATGTTTCGTTAACTGATTAAATTTTGCTTTAATATTTTCTTCTATAGCTGGTGTAATTGCTAAATGATGTCCACGAATCGTTATTTGCATAATTCTATCCCTCACCTTTTTGGGTTATATAAAGAAGAACTAAAACGATTTAATGCAATCTAAAAAGATGATTTGGGACAATTAAACCATTTTAGCTACTCCTCTTGGTGAAAATGAAATTTCATTATTTCGTCATAATGAATGAGTAGAATAGCCATACTTCAAAATTTAGATCAAGACTTTTCTCTCGGATGACGATGGAATATGTAACGATTCTCTATATTTTGCTACAGTCCTTCTAGCTACTTCTATTCCCTCCTCTTTCAATAAAGCAGCAATTGCATTATCAGACAAAGGTTTACGCGGATTTTCATTAGAAACTAACTTTTTAATCATTGCCCGAATTGCGGTAGAAGAAGCCTCACCTCCTGTGGTTGTCCCCACATGACTAGAAAAGAAGTATTTCAACTCAAAAAGTCCACGTGGAGTAAGCATATACTTATTTGTGGTAACGCGAGAAACGGTCGACTCATGTAATTCTACTTCTTCTGCAACATCCCTTAGTACTAAGGGTTTCATTGCTTCGGGACCTATTTCAAGAAATGCTTTTTGATGCTCAACAATACAAGTCGCAACTTTTAATAATGTTTTGTGGCGTTCATCAATACTTTTTATAAAATTTTTAGCCTCAAGCATTTGATTACGTAGATATAAATTATCATCACTTTGATCTGCTCTACGAATCATACTCGAATAAAAAGAATTGATTCTTAATTTTGGCATCACATCAGGATTTAACTGAACTTGCCAATGCAAGTCCTTCTTGGCAACGACTACGTCAGGAATTTGATATTCTGATTCTTGCTTTTCAAAGTCCATGCCTGGATAAGGCTTTAATGTTTTTAATAAATCAACTGCAAATTTTAATTGTTCTTTGGAAAGCCCTGTTTGCTTCAATAATTTATTAAGATCATTCGCAATCAGTAATTCGTAATATTGAAGTAGACTTCTGGCTTCTTTCAAATATTCAGTTTCTCGAGGCAAGAACTCCAACTGAACTTTTAAACATTCAGCTAAATTACGAGCTCCAATACCAATTGGATCAAGACGTTGAATATGTTTTAAAACTACTAAAACTTCATCCTCTTCCACTTCCTCATCTATATCCATCTCACTTAATAAATGCTGTACTGCCAAAATAATCTCTTCTAATTCAGCATCCAGAAAACCTTTATCATCTAAAGCATCAACTATGCAATAAGCAATCAACTGATCTATTTTTGAAAAATGCAGCAAGTTCACTTGCTCCAAAATATGTTCTTTAAGCGTCAGGTGAACTTGGCGATTATCTTCACGCTCTTCGAACTCAGGAGTACCCAAAGCAGTGGATTGATGTGTATAAATGTCATCCCATTCAGTATCAACAGGTAAGTCATCAGGTAAGTGATCAGCATTCAACTCTGTTGTAAGGTCATCAGGTTCTTTGTGTTCTAAAGTAGATAAACTTTCTGCTAGTGATTCATCTTCTACTTTTTCAAGTAATGGATTACTATCTAATTGAATTTGGATTTCTTGCTCTAACTCTAGGCTAGAAAGTTGTAGTAAACGGATTGCCTGCTGCAATTGAGGCGTTAACGATAATGAATTCGCAACTTTCAATCCAACAGATAATTTCATATATTTCTCTTTCCAAAAAACAAGCAAAAATCATGCCTATTAATTATTTATAGCATAGAGTAATGATTTATCCTATACATTGACTCATCAATTCATAAGAAAAATAGAAATTTATTTCTTAAAAACGATAGGATTTTTATTCTGTCTTATTCTTTTAGTATCGATGATTCTTTGCAATAATTCTTTATTGATTGATTTTTTGATATAAAAAACACCCCAACCTCTTTTGAGATTGGGGTGTTTAGAATAATGAGCTGGCGATGACTTACTCTCACATGGGTAATCCCACACTACCATCAGCGCTAAGAGGTTTCACTTCTGAGTTCGGGAAGGGATCAGGTGGTTCACTCTTGCTATGGTCGCCAGCACAACTGTTTATGGATACTTGCTTGGGTCTTATTTGATGCCGAAGCGTTTTCCAAATCTGTAACAGACTGGGCTGATTGAATCTTACTTTACTTGTTCATTTTAGCTAGAGGTATAACTAAATCAAGTTGTCTTGCATATTTAAGAATCGATTGATGCTTCATATACAACTGCTTGGGTGTTGTATAGTCAAGCCTCACGAGCAATTAGTATTGGTCAGCTTCACATATCACTATGCTTCCACATCCAACCTATCAACGTCCTAGTCTCGAACGGCTCTTTAGAGGACATAAAGTCCTAGGGAAATCTTATCTTGAGGTAGGCTTCCCGCTTAGATGCTTTCAGCGGTTATCCCTTCCGAACATAGCTACCCGGCGATGCGACTGGCGTCACAACCGGTACACCAGAGGTTCGTCCACTCTGGTCCTCTCGTACTAGGAGCAGATCCTCTCAAATTTCCAGCGCCCACGGTAGATAGGGACCGAACTGTCTCACGACGTTCTAAACCCAGCTCGCGTACCTCTTTAAATGGCGAACAGCCATACCCTTGGGACCTGCTTCAGCCCCAGGATGAGATGAGCCGACATCGAGGTGCCAAACACCGCCGTCGATATGAACTCTTGGGCGGTATCAGCCTGTTATCCCCAGAGTACCTTTTATCCGTTGAGCGATGGCCCTTCCATACAGAACCACCGGATCACTAAGACCTACTTTCGTACCTGCTCGACTTGTGGGTCTCGCAGTTAAGCGCGCTTTTGCCTTTATACTCTACGCGTGATTTCCGACCACGCTGAGCGCACCTTCGTACTCCTCCGTTACTCTTTAGGAGGAGACCGCCCCAGTCAAACTACCCACCAGACACGGTCCTCGTCCCGGATCACGGGACAGAGTTAGAACCTCAACATTACCAGGGTGGTATTTCAAGGACGGCTCCACTGGAACTAGCGTTCCAGCTTCAAAGCCTCCCACCTATCCTACACAAGTAAGGTCAAAGTTCAGTGTCAAGCTGCAGTAAAGGTTCACGGGGTCTTTCCGTCTAGCCGCGGGTACACTGCATCTTCACAGCGATTTCGATTTCACTGAGCCTCTGCTGGAGACAGCGCCGCCATCATTATGCCATTCGTGCAGGTCGGAACTTACCCGACAAGGAATTTCGCTACCTTAGGACCGTTATAGTTACGGCCGCCGTTTACTGGGGCTTCGATCAAGAGCTTCGCTTACGCTAACCCCATCAATTAACCTTCCAGCACCGGGCAGGCATCACACCCTATACGTCCACTTTCGTGTTTGCAGAGTGCTATGTTTTTAATAAACAGTTGCAGCGGCCTGGTTTCTGCGGCTGTCGTCAGCTCAGGAAGCGAGTTCCATCACCAACAACAGCGTACCTTCTCCCGAAGTTACGGTACCATTTTGCCTAGTTCCTTCAGCAGAGTTCTCTCAAGCGCCTTGGTCTACTCGACCTGACCACCTGTGTCGGTTTCGGGTACGATTCCTGTGTAACTGAAGCTTAGAGACTTTTCCTGGAAGCATGGCATCAACCACTTCGCTGTACAAGTACAGCTTGCTATCAGATCTCAGCATAGAGTACCCCGGATTTGCCTAAGATACATGCCTACATCCTTTCACCTGGACAACCAACGCCAGGCTGATTTAGCCTTCTCCGTCCTCTCATCGCATTACACAGAAGTAATGGAATATTAACCATTTTCCCATCGACTACGCCTTTCGGCCTCGCCTTAGGGGTCGACTCACCCAGCCCCGATTAACGTTGGACTGGAACCCTTGGTCTTTCGGCGAACGGGTTTTTCACCCGTTTTGTCGTTACTCACGTCAGCATTCGCACTTCTGATACCTCCAGCATGCTTCTCAACACACCTTCATCGGCTTACAGAACGCTCCCCTACCACGTATACAAAGTATACATCCGCAGCTTCGGCACATAGTTTTAGCCCCGTTACATCTTCCGCGCAGGCCGACTCGACTAGTGAGCTATTACGCTTTCTTTAAAGGGTGGCTGCTTCTAAGCCAACCTCCTAGCTGTCTATGCCTTCCCACATCGTTTCCCACTTAACTATGATTTTGGGGCCTTAGCTGGCGGTCTGGATTGTTTTCCTCTTGACTACGGACGTTAGCACCCGCAGTCTGTCTCCCGGATAGTACTCATAGGTATTCGGAGTTTGCATCGGTTTGGTAAGTCGGGATGACCCCCTAGCCGAAACAGTGCTCTACCCCCTATGGTATTCGTCCGAGGCGCTACCTAAATAGCTTTCGGGGAGAACCAGCTATCACCAGGCTTGATTAGCCTTTCACCCCTATCCACAAGTCATCCCCTGGCTTTTCAACGACAGTGGGTTCGGTCCTCCAGTTAGTGTTACCCAACCTTCAACCTGCTCATGGATAGATCGCCTGGTTTCGGGTCTATACCCAGCAACTAAACGCCCTATTAAGACTCGATTTCTCTACGGCTCCCCTATACGGTTAACCTCGCTACTGAATATAAGTCGCTGACCCATTATACAAAAGGTACGCAGTCACACCACGAAGGTGCTCCCACTGCTTGTATGCATGCGGTTTCAGGATCTATTTCACTCCCCTCACAGGGGTTCTTTTCGCCTTTCCCTCACGGTACTGGTTCACTATCGGTCAGTCAGGAGTATTTAGCCTTGGAGGATGGTCCCCCCATATTCAGACAAGGTTTCACGTGCCTCGCCCTACTCGTCATCATTATGTGTGCCCTTTCGTGTACGGGAATATCACCCTCTACGTTCGCACTTCCCAGAGCGTTCCACTAAAACACACATAACTTAATGGGCTGATCCCCGTTCGCTCGCCGCTACTGAGGGAATCTCAATTGATTTCTTTTCCTAAGGGTACTGAGATGTTTCACTTCCCCTCGTTCGCCTTGCAACACTATGTATTCATGTTGCAATACCTACCTTAAAGTAGGTGGGTTCCCCCATTCAGACATCTCCGGATCAAAGGATATTTGCCGCCTCCCCGGAGCTTTTCGCAGGCTATCACGTCTTTCATCGCCTCTGACTGCCAAGGCATCCACCACATGCACTTAATTACTTGACTATACAACCCCAAACAGTCGATGTTACCTACAAGTTAGTAACTTCAACATTTCAGTTTAGAGCACTGTGCACTTAAGCACCGTACAGCTTCAATCTAAATTCACATACCAAAACGCTTGATTCAGTTAATTTGCTAGTTCTCAATTCATCTAGATTAATTGCTTAACCTAAACTCTTGAGTGAACAATTTATTTCAGACTCAATTTTGCCAATCTGTTAATGAGTTAATGTGTCTTCGTCAGATCACACTAATTACCGTGATAATGAAATCACAGAAGTTAATAAACCAAGATCTCAATCTTTATTTACTAATTTCTGTAATCCGAACTTATCTTAAGTTCTGGTGGAGACTAGGAGAGTCGAACTCCTGACCTCCTGCGTGCAAAGCAGGCGCTCTACCAACTAAGCTAAGTCCCCAGCTTACATCATCAATCATGTATCTTTTATCTATAACTTCAACCAGTCAAAGTCATGGTGGGTCTGACAAGACTTGAACTTGTGACCCCACGCTTATCAAGCGTGTGCTCTAACCAACTGAGCTACAGACCCTCAGATACATCTATGAAGAACAACTTGTTGTGGATTCTTACCAATCGTCAATCTTTCGTTAAGGAGGTGATCCAGCCGCAGGTTCCCCTACGGCTACCTTGTTACGACTTCACCCCAGTCATCGGCCACACCGTGGTAACCGCCCTCTTTGCAGTTAGGCTAGCTACTTCTGGTGCAACAAACTCCCATGGTGTGACGGGCGGTGTGTACAAGGCCCGGGAACGTATTCACCGCGGCATTCTGATCCGCGATTACTAGCGATTCCGACTTCATGGAGTCGAGTTGCAGACTCCAATCCGGACTACGATCGGCTTTTTGAGATTAGCATCACATCGCTGTGTAGCAACCCTTTGTACCGACCATTGTAGCACGTGTGTAGCCCTGGCCGTAAGGGCCATGATGACTTGACGTCGTCCCCGCCTTCCTCCAGTTTGTCACTGGCAGTATCCTTAAAGTTCCCATCCGAAATGCTGGCAAGTAAGGAAAAGGGTTGCGCTCGTTGCGGGACTTAACCCAACATCTCACGACACGAGCTGACGACAGCCATGCAGCACCTGTATCTAGATTCCCGAAGGCACCAATCCATCTCTGGAAAGTTTCTAGTATGTCAAGGCCAGGTAAGGTTCTTCGCGTTGCATCGAATTAAACCACATGCTCCACCGCTTGTGCGGGCCCCCGTCAATTCATTTGAGTTTTAGTCTTGCGACCGTACTCCCCAGGCGGTCTACTTATCGCGTTAGCTGCGCCACTAAAGCCTCAAAGGCCCCAACGGCTAGTAGACATCGTTTACGGCATGGACTACCAGGGTATCTAATCCTGTTTGCTCCCCATGCTTTCGTACCTCAGCGTCAGTATTAGGCCAGATGGCTGCCTTCGCCATCGGTATTCCTCCAGATCTCTACGCATTTCACCGCTACACCTGGAATTCTACCATCCTCTCCCATACTCTAGCTCACCAGTATCGAATGCAATTCCCAAGTTAAGCTCGGGGATTTCACATCCGACTTAATAAGCCGCCTACGCACGCTTTACGCCCAGTAAATCCGATTAACGCTCGCACCCTCTGTATTACCGCGGCTGCTGGCACAGAGTTAGCCGGTGCTTATTCTGCGAGTAACGTCCACTATCCCTAGGTATTAACTAGAGTAGCCTCCTCCTCGCTTAAAGTGCTTTACAACCATAAGGCCTTCTTCACACACGCGGCATGGCTGGATCAGGGTTCCCCCCATTGTCCAATATTCCCCACTGCTGCCTCCCGTAGGAGTCTGGGCCGTGTCTCAGTCCCAGTGTGGCGGATCATCCTCTCAGACCCGCTACAGATCGTCGCCTTGGTAGGCCTTTACCCCACCAACTAGCTAATCCGACTTAGGCTCATCTATTAGCGCAAGGTCCGAAGATCCCCTGCTTTCTCCCGTAGGACGTATGCGGTATTAGCATCCCTTTCGAGATGTTGTCCCCCACTAATAGGCAGATTCCTAAGCATTACTCACCCGTCCGCCGCTAGGTCCAGTAGCAAGCTACCTTCCCCCGCTCGACTTGCATGTGTTAAGCCTGCCGCCAGCGTTCAATCTGAGCCATGATCAAACTCTTCAGTTAAAATCATTTTGCACCTTATTTATAGACAAGGTGCCAATTCTGGCTCATCAATTACTGACTTAAATTTCGCTCAAATAAACTTCGAGTAATTTAAACCAATCAATCAATGAAAATTATTTCGATTAATCAATCAGTAAAAATCCACACAAGTTGTTCTTCAATTCTCTTAATGAT
>NZ_JAKTIJ010000024.1:0-17190 GCF_027855275.1 Acinetobacter sp. AOR12_HL
AGAGGTGGTCCCACATGTTTGAACAACTAAAAGCTTATTTATAAGTGATACTCTGCTCTAGTTAAGCTACCTTATTTTGTTGTGGTAGCTGGTCATAGTAAAACTCATCTGGAGTCATTTTGTCCAGACTCGAATGAGGTCGTTTCAAATTATAAAATTCAAAATATGCGTTTAATTGCTTCTTCGCATCCAAAACATTGCTGTAGGCTTTGAGATACACCTCTTCATATTTAACGCTCCGCCATAATCGTTCAACCATCACATTATCAACCCATCGACCTTTACCATCCATGCTGATTTGGATGTCATTTGATTTCAATACATCAATAAATGCATCACTGGTAAACTGACTGCCTTGGTCTGTATTAAATATTTCAGGTCGACCATATTTTTCAATAGCTTCATTTAATGTTTCTATGCAAAATGTAACCTCCATACTAATCGATACTCTATGCGCAAGTACCTTGCGGCTATGCCAATCAATCACAGCACATAAATAAACAAAGCCTTTTGCCATAGGGATATACGTTATATCCGTAGACCACACTTGATTACTGCGCTGAATAGCCAATCCTTTGAGCAGATATGGATATTTGCGGTGAGCTTGATTAGCCTGGCTTAAATTTGGTTTGCAATATAACGCATTAATGCCCATTTTCTTCATTAAAGTACGTGTATGACGTCGTCCTATATGATGTCCTTGACGATTCAACAAATCACGCATCATACGGCTACCTGCAAAAGGGTATTGCATATGTAACTCATCCATACACCGCATCAGCTTCAGATCTGATGCACTCACAGGTTTTGGGCGATAGTAATAACAACCACGGGAGACTTTCAGCAGCTGAGCTTGCTTAGATACTGAAATCTGAAGTGAGTCATCGATTAACTTTTGTGGTTGAAGCGGCCCAGTTTCTTCAACACACCTTCTAAAAAATCAATTTCTAATGCCTGCTCACCGATTTTTGCATGTAGTTTTTTTAGATCGATGGGTGGTTCTGTTGGAGCTTTTGATTGATCGAAAGCTTGCGAGGAAGCTGAAATCAGTTGATTTTTCCAGTCGATAATTTGGTTTTGATGAACATCAAATTCAGCACTCAATTCAGCAAGTGTTTTTTCTGCTTTAATCGCAGCAAGTGCTACCTTAGCTTTAAAATCATTTGAATGATTTCTTCTTGGTCTACGTGCCATAAAATACTCCATATATTGATGTTTATAACATCATTTGGGGAGCAAAATATCACTTATAAGTGTTGTTCAAATTTCCTGATCCACCTCTCTTAGGAAATCAATTAATTAAAGAAATGAACATCAATAGAAGTTATGGATTGGCTAATTTTCTTGGAGTAAATACTTGCTATGATAATCATCAGGCTGTACTTATTTGGACATTTCAACTGCTAGAAAGGGAACCTGCCTTAAATGAATTAGCAGAAATTAAAAAATATTTTCTTTTAATCTTTCCAGATAGTGTTTATCAATTAGCCTAAGTTATTTTTAAAAATTATTTTTTTATATAAAAACACTAAAACAAAGAAAACTTTCTTTTAAAATACCTATTAATTCAAATTCATACGATTTACAGAATATATGAAGCATAAATTCTTGTTCCTGCTTTATCACTCACTCCTAATGGACCTTAGTAAAGACTAAAATTACATAGCTCTTTTTACTGATACTAAACGATTCATGCCCACACTACGTTCTGCAGCTTCGAGGGCTAGTTTTTGTTGAACCACTGAGAACAAGGACAATAAATTGCCTACTATATTTTTCCGGAGAGTGGTGTAGGAACTTTTTCATTATTGCTAATCATATCAGCGACAACATCAGCAACGAGCTCCTCTATTCCTGAGAATGCTTTAGACTGATCCGCATCATGCTAAGACAATGATGGAAACTCAGCACATAACCCAACATACCCATTATCTTCAACTGACCATTTAACACGGTAAGTATATTGTTGACTATCCATTTGACACCCCATCATGTTTTAAGTTTATGTATAAAAGTACGATTTTCACTTACTAGTACTTAAATAATCACCCCACCACTGCATCATTTCAGTCCGTTGAGCTAAATAGTCAGCGTGATTATAGCTGGCACGGGTACGGTTCTTATCAATATGTGAAAGTTGTGCCTCAATCCATTTATCTTGGAACAAACCTGAGTCATTCAAAATGGTACTAAAAGTAGAACGTAATCCATGAGAAGATAGTTGATGTTTGCCATACCCCATCTTACGTATGGCCATATTTAGAGTATTAAAATGAATTGGTTGATTGTGTTTGCGAGGGCTAGCAAAAAGGTATTTTTCACCGTATGACCACTGCATGACGTCTTTCAAAATCTCTAAAGCCTGATTTGAAAGTGGAACTAAAAAATCTGGAATCTCATGGCCTAATATAACTTTTCGTCGAAACTGTTTAATATGCAAGGCAGGTATTTTCCAGATTTTTTCATTTAAATCAAAATGATGAGGCTCAGCCAATAACAATTCGGCCCCTCTCACGCCAGTATGTAATTTGAACATCAGTGCTTTTTTAATAATGGGATGGGCATCCAATTTTTGTAATTTATTCTTAAAATCAGATATTTCCTCCGCTTTCAAATACGGATAATTTTTCTTGATTTTGCTGTTAATGGTGATTTTATTTAAACCATGAGCGATGTTGAACTCACAATAACCCATCGCTACAGCGTAGTCATAAATTTGGTTCAAATAACTACAAGCTTTTTTGACAGGTTCTTTTACTTGGCGTCCCTCTATTTTTTTGATTACTGAAACCAGGTCATAGCGCTTGATGTTTTGAAAAGGTAAATCCTGAAGGTCTGGATAAATATCTTGCTGTAAGCATCTTTCTGCTAACTGTAGTACACCACAGCGGGGTAGATCGTTGAAAGCATTCTTCAGTTTGAACTGTAACCACTCCTCCCCGACCTTACCAAAGGTGATAAGATTAGAGGCAGTATGATGTTCAAAACAGAAATTATTGTCTTTAAAGTCATCTCTGACTCGTCGTGCCTTTTTCAGCGATAAATCAGGATAAAGACCTAACTGAATGCGTCGACGTTTTTTAGTTTGTGGATCTGTATAGCGATAGCACCAAGATTTTCTTCCACTCGGCTCAATCTTCAGGCTAAGCCCATCTTCATCGGATAAAAAACAGGTTTTTTCCTTGCAATGAGCTTGGCGAACTTTAATATCAGTAAGACTCATGGAATTTAAATGAAACCTAATAAGGGGTTGATTGGATCAATTATATCAAAATAGAACGCTTTATATATGATGCGTATGATACGCATCATATATTTTTATAAGTATTTGTTAAATAAACTTTATATCTAGATTGGCTATTCCTTAGTGACCAATTAATTAACCATTGATTTCGCAAGTCTTAAATTAGCATTTGAAGTGCAACTCTATGTTATGACTATTCACAGTTCTGTTCCATGATTCATGGTTACTTATTACTTATGTTACTATGTCAGGGGCGATACAAGAATTAAGGTAACCTTATGAAAATAGCGAATACGAAATTACTAGCTGGTGCTTTTATGGCCCTAACTTTAACTATGCTTAGCCCAGCCGTACTTGCAAATGATAACAATGATATACGAAAGACTGTTGTAGTTAAGTTTGCAAAAAAAGCTTACTCTGCAAATTATTACGGAAGGATAGAGGGATACAAGTATGATTCCTACAAATTTTATGCTAAAAAAGGGCAAAAGTTAAAAGTGAAGTTGACTGGAGGAAATGTTGAAGCTTACTTATGGGGTAATCAATTAAAAGACTCCATCAATATTGGAGAATATTCTCCAGAGCTTGATGATAATGGTATTTATATTTTACCTGCTTCAGGTGAGTATGAAATTAGAGTATTACAACCTAGATCACAGGCAAGAAAAGATAAAAAACCTCAATACTGGATGAGTATTAACATTAAATAAAGACTTGCTAGATTCTTTTAAGCTTTTATACGAGGGTTCAAAAACTATTGCCAGTTAAGCGGGGCGTGATTTTTACGCATATGTGTTTATGTTATTAAAATGATATAGATTACTTGTTTAATACCCCAAGGAATAATTTAATGTTGCTGTGCGTTAGTCACTTTTCTTTGGCTTTATTGCACAAAGATTTGAAATGCAAAGCGCCCCTAATTGAGCCAAATTTAAGGCATAACTTGGGTAAGTGGTCGACCTAATTCCGTAAATCTGTTGAGGACTGCTACACGTGCATGAATCTCATTGACTTGGCTATCAAAGCTCCTTGCACTAAGTTTATCTCCTAATAATTTGATGCAATGCATCTTAGTTTCAACCAAACTTCGCCGATGATAGCCTGACCATTTTTTCCATAGTGTCCTACCTAAACGTTTAACTGTTCGAAGTAATTCATTTCGCTCTAGCGAGCTGCTCTTTGTATCTTTCCATGGTTTCGCATTTTTTCTAGGTGGAATCACCGCATGCGCTTGCCGATCTGCAATGACCTGACGGCATTTCTTGGTGTCATAAGCTCCATCGGTATAAACAGAGTCAATCTGCTCATCTTGTGGAATCTGATCAAGTAAATCACCAAGTACCTGTGAATCACTGACATTATTGGTTGTGAGCTGAATAGCGCGTATTTGCAGGGTCTTAGCATCTATACCAATATGTAATTTACGCCATTGGCGACGATATTCAGGTCCATGTTTCTTGCGTTTCCATTCGCCCTCACCTAGAAACTTCATGCCTGTAGAGTCCATGAGTAGATGCAGCCCATCGCTACTTTTTTGGTAGCTGATTACAATATCAATATGCTTTTGTCCTCTACACAGCGTACTGTAATCTGGCGCTGTCCAATTTAATCCACAAAGTTTAATCAGACTTTGAACAAAACCTGTGACCATGCGTAAAGACAATCGAAATAGGGATTTGATCATCAGACAGCACTGGATGGCAGTATCAGAATAGGTTTGATTTCGACCATGCTTACCTTGTGATTGTGCATACCACTGGGTTTTTGGATCGAACCAAATGGCAATATTCCCACGATTAATAAGAGCTCGGTTATATACGGACCAATTGGTTGTACGATAGATTTTATGTGTAGGCTTCTTCATTTGAAAATTATATCGCTGAAAAAACCTTTACAGATAGGTTTGTGCAACAAAGCCCTTTTCTTTCAAAAGTTGATTATATCTTTCAACGTAACCGTCGTGATATTTAAGCTCTTTTGATAGGAATTTGCAGTGAAAGAATAGGCGAAACTTGTCTTAAATAATGGTAATTCCTTATCTTTAAAATAGAGAACGCCCGATGAAATTCATTAGGCGTTTACTTTAAATAAGTGTCAGGTTATTTTATAATCATATGTACTTGTCAATCATGATTCTTTTTCTCAATTGCGTTAAAAAAACAATTTTGCTATTTTTGACTTTTCACACCATTTTGTTCAATTTGTACTGCGACTTGCCAGCTAGGTAGTTGGCTTAAACCTGCTACATAACGTTGGATATGGGGATAATTTTCACCTTGTCCCATATGATAAACTAAAGCATGTAGTCCAAAGCCCATCATAAAGTCAGCACCGGTTAAACGGTCTGCCACTAGAAATTCTTTATCTTTTAAATATTCATTTAAATGGCCAAATACCTTATCGAACTCAACTTGAGTATAATTTTCTAGAAATACCAACTTCGTGCCTTGCTTGGTTTCTATCGCATTAAACGTTTTTAACAAAAATGGCAGCATGGCAGAGCTTTCTGAGAAATGAATCCACTGTAGATAATCGACATAAGTAGATTCATCCATATCTGGTGCTAAATGCGGCGCAAGTTTCTGAATTAATAACTCAACGATTGCGCCTGACTCTGCAATAACTTTGCCATCCCATTCCAATACTGGAGATTTCCCTAAAGGATGGATGGTTTTTAAAGATTCAGGGGCCAAATGCGTGCTTGAGTCACGATAATAGCGTTTCAGCTCATAGGGCTGCTTGATTTCTTCAAGTAACCACAAAATGCGAAAAGAACGTGATTGATCTAAATGATGTAGTTTAATCATGATAATTCCTATTTTTTTAAATTTTTACAACCACTTTGCCAAAGTTTTCGCCTTTCAACATACCATTGAAAGCATTGATCGTGTTATCTAAACCTTGCACCATATGCTCTTTATATTTGATTTTTCCGTCTTTCAACCATTCAAACATTTGCTGATAGAATTCCGGATACTGACTGCCATAATCATCAAAAATAATAAAGCCTTGCATGCGAATACGCTTTTTTAAAAGGGTGGAAATAAAGCCCGGTAAACGGTCTAGCCCTTGTACTTGCTCGGTAGCGTTATACTGGGAAACCACACCACACACCGGTACACGTGCCGCAGAGTTAAGCAATGGCCATACCGCATCAAACACTTTACCCCCTACATTCTCATAATAAATATCAATACCGTTCGGAACTGCTTGTTGTAATTGTTCTGCAAAATTTTCATCATGATGATTGATACAAGCGTCGAAGCCGAGTTCTTCTACTGCATAACGGCATTTTTCAGGCCCACCTGCGACGCCAACCACGCGACAACCTTTAAGTTTGCCAATCTGTCCAACCGTAGCACCAACAGGTCCCGTTGCAGCTGCAACGACTAAAGTTTCACCGGCTTTAGGCTGACCAATGTCCAACAACCCCATATAAGCAGTAAATCCTGGCATTCCCAAAATACCCAATGCCCAAGATGGATGTTCAGGTTGCATACCTAAGCTTTGACATGCAGTCCCATTAGAAATTGCGTAGCCCTGCCAGCCATTTCCTGAAAAAAACCACTCGCCTTCTTTGAATTTTGGGTTTTTAGAGGCCACTACTTGACTGACTGTTCCACCGACCATCACTTCGCCAATTTCAACCGGTGCTGCATATGAAGGAGCATCGCTCATGCGACCACGCATATAAGGATCGAGTGACAAGTAAATGGTTTTTAACAATATCTCGCCTTGTTTAAGTTCATTGAGCTCAACTTGTTCAATACGAAAATCGCTGTGTTTTGGCTCACCCACTGGCCGTTTAGCTAAAACGATGCGTTGATTAATAACTGTTTTCACACACATAACTCCATGTTTTATTTAGAATTACTTCCCTTCACAATCAAAAATTATGATTAAAATTTCTTTACATCCATTGTAGAGGAGTTATAATAAAAAACAATACGACTGGTCTATTTTTTATAATAGAGTAAATAATTAATATGAAGCCTAATCCTATTAAAAAGTCTGAAGCGAAGCGCTTACACATTCTTAACACCAGTTCAGACCTGATTTTGCATAAAGGTTTTACTGGTGTAGGATTACAGGAAATTTTACAGAGCTGTGAGATCCCCAAAGGCTCGTTTTATCATTATTTCCAATCCAAGGAAGCTTTCGGATGTGAATTGGTACAGCATTATGTGGATAATTACCAAGTCCGTTTAAATGATGTATGGCGTAGCGATAAATCTCCTTATCAAAAGCTGATTGAGTATTTTAATTTATGGATAGAAGATCCTGAAACACAGTGTGGTTGGGCGGATAGTTGTTTAATTGTGAAACTTGCCGCAGAAGTTGCCGATCTATCTGAAGATATGCGCTCCATTATGTCCGCTGGCGTGGATGATGTAATCGAGCGTATTGCTGGTTTAATTGATTTGGGAAAACAGGATCAGTCTATCCAAGCAGATACTGAGGCCTCGACTTTGGCACAAGTACTTTACCAAATGTGGTTAGGTGCAGCATTACTGAGTAAGTTGCAAAAAGATAAAACACCATTACATCAAGCTCTGAGAGCAACTAAATTTCTATTAAAAAGTGAAGTTTCGTAAAAATTAGATTAAATATCAATTACATAATTAATGACAGCAGCCCAATGATTACTTATTAATGTGTTGCTATTAGATCAATTTACAATCCATGAGTATAGCGCACAATGAATTCTCCTTCTAAAGCCCTCATGACTCGTATTTTAGTTGGATATTTAGGCTTATATCCCACACTATTACTGGTACTCACTTTATTAAAGCCAATTACTCAGCATCAAAGTTTCCCGATGATGGTGTTGATTGAAGTCATAGTATTAGTGCCAGTAACGCAACTGATTTCTTTCCCACTGGCAGGTTGGCTCATTACACAGCTAAAAAATTTTAAGAATTTGTTTTAAGAAGAATTTATGCTGGCAACAGCAATCCTAAGTCCTTATTTTGCCAACCACAAAGGTTGGCAAAATAACTCACTTAGTCAATACTAATCTGCGTAAGCTGGATAATCAATATAGCCTTTTTCTGTCCCACCATACATAGTGCTTGCATCTACTGGATTCAATGGCCAGCCATTGGCGATGCGATCGGGTAAATCTGGATTCGCAATAAATGGGCGTCCAAATGCAATTAAATCGGCCAGTCCTGCCTCTAAAATTCGAGTCCCTCTTTCTGCCGTATATCGACCTGCATAAATAATCCGACCACTGAAAGTGTCTCTGACATCTCTACGAAAATCATGAGGAAGTTCTGGTGCATTATCCCAATCAGCTTCTGCAATCGATAAATAGGCAATCCCAACTTCTTCAAGTATTTTTATGGCTTCAATATAAGTCACATGTGGATCATCTTCAACCAACCCTATGTAAACACGATCTTCCTCTGTACTTTCAAATAGCGGGGCAAAACGCACTCCTAAACGATCTGCACCAACCACCTCAGCAACTGCCTCTACTACTTCACGTAAAAAACGCAAACGATTGTTTAGTGATCCACCATATTCATCTTCACGGTGGTTACTATGTGCAGAGATAAATTGATTCACCAAATAACCATTTGCACAATGAATTTCAACTCCATCAAAACCAGCAGCCAAGGCATTGCGTGCTGCTTGAGCATAGAGTTGCACTAATTCTTTAACTTCTGCATTGCTTAAAGCACGTGGCATTGAAGGATCAGCCAAGGTCCCAGCATTAGGCCCGGTCTCAATAAACACTTTAACATTACTATCAGCCCTAATAGCCGAGGGTGCGACCGGTGATGCATGATTAGGTTGCAAAGATGTATGTGAAACACGCCCAACATGCCAAAGTTGTGCAAAAATAATGCCTCCTTTAGCATGCACTGCTTCAGTCACTTTACGCCATCCAGCAATCTGTTCAGGGCTGTAAATACCGGGAGTCCAAGCATAGCCTTGACCACGTGGCTCGATTTGCGTACCTTCGGTGACCATAAATCCTGCCCCGGCACGCTGTTGATAATAGGTTGCCATCAGTTCATTTGGAATATTCCCTGGCTGAGTACTGCGCGACCGCGTTAATGGTGGCAATACAATACGGTTTCGCAAAACATAAGGGCCTAAGCTTAAGTTTTGAAAAAGTATGCTGTCTTTCACTTCATTGTATCCAAGTAATCATGACTTAATTGATCTAAATTAAAAAATACCCTTCCTTCCTGTATATAGAAAAATAAAGGAAAGAAAGCTATTAACTCAGACCCTCCACCATTAAGTGAGGGTTATTTTGCTTATTGCGCCCGTTGCTCAGAGTCAGAAGTTATTCACTGCTAAGCACCACAACAGACGCTAGCTACTCTTTATTTCAACAATTGAAGTAATGCTGTAGCAGTTGCAGCAGAAGAGGCTGGATTTTGTCCAGTAACCAGCAAGCCATCTACTTGAACATGTACTTGCCAATCATCTACTTTAGAATAATGACCACCATTTTCTTTAAGCATGTCTTCGACTAAAAATGGTACAATTTCAGTCAAGCCTACAGCAGCCTCCTCAGTATTGCTAAAACCAGTGACTAATTTACCGCTGACTAAAGGCGCTCCATTACTCGCTTTCACATGACGAAGAACACCTGGGGCATGACACACTGCTGCAACAGGTTTGCCAGACTGAATCGCCTGTTCAATCAGAGAAATTGAAATCGGATCTTCTGCTAAATCCCACAATGGACCATGCCCGCCTGGATAAAACACTGCATCATAATCAGCTACAGAAATTTCGCTAAGTTTATGCGTCTGTGCCAATGCTTGCATTGCAGTTGGATCAGCTTCAAAACGATGAGTGGCTTCAGTTTGCGCATCGGCTAAATTACTTTTAGGATCTAGTGGTGGCTGCCCACCTTGAGGCGACGCCAGCGTAACTTCAGCACCAGAGTCAATAAAGGTGTAATACGGTGCAGCAAGTTCTTCTAGCCAGAAACCTGTTTTCTTACCAGTATTGCCAAGTTGATCATGTGAGGTTAAAACGACTAAAATTTTCATGTTATTTCTCCGATAATTTTCATGATTGAGGAGCATTGTTGCATGATCACTTGCTGTGTGGCGTGAGCATGCCAGATAGCTTATTTAGATGCTCGTCGCAAGAATTTGGCGACTGATCTCTAATGAAACATTTTTGTGTTCGCCTAGCTGTGTCAGATTGTGTGATTTAAGTTGCGTAATGATGATCTCAATATCTGTCTCCCCCAGTCCATAATCGCTAAGACGAGTCGGCAATCCAAGTTGCTCAAAGAAGGCTCGAGTACGAGCAATAGCCGTATCAATACGTTGTTCTTCATCACCTTCGACAATCTGCCAGACACGAGCTGCATACTGTAGTAATTTTTCTCGCTTCTCTTGACGACGCACTTGTAGATTGGCCGGCAACACAATGGCCAAGGTACGAGCATGATCAATACCATGTAAAGCCGTGAGCTCATGTCCAATCAAATGGGTTGACCAATCTTGTGGTACACCAGCTCCAATCAGCCCATTCAGTGCCATGCTAGCAGACCACATCAAATTCGCACGCGTGTCATAATCTGCTGAATCTTCCAAGATTTTCGGTCCAATCTCAATCAGAGTTTGCAATAGACCTTCGGCAAAACGATCTTGTACTTGTACATTCACAGGGTAAGTTAAGTACTGTTCAATGACATGAACAAATGCATCCACCACACCATTAGCCAACTGGCGCGTCGGCAAGCTAAAGGTTTTATTCGGATCTAGTACGGAAAATTGCGGAAAAACATAGGGACTGCTAAATGACAATTTGGCTTGGGTCGATTTTCTAGTTACTACACCACCGCTATTCATTTCTGAACCAGTTGCCGGAAGGGTGAGTACACTCGCAAAAGGCAAAGCTTGAGTAATTTTAGTACCATGGGTTTCTAAAATCTCCCATGTATCCCCTGTATAATTGACTGCTGCTGCAATAAATTTAGTACCATCAATTACCGATCCACCACCGACAGCCATCAAGAAATCAATCTTTTGTTCTCGAATCAGCTCTACAGCTTTCATGAGGGTTTCATAACTCGGATTCGGCTCAATTCCGCCAAATTCATGAATTTCTCTTGCACCTAATGCTTCACGCACTTCAGCTAAAGTACCATTCTTACGTGCACTTTCACCACCAAATAACATTAACACTTTTGCTTCTGTAGGCACATAGTCATTGATTTCAGCTATTGTATCGCCACCAAAAATAATGCGGGTCGGATTATAAAAGTTAAAATTCAGCATATTTTTATCCTAGGATGATCAGCTAATTGATTTGAAAAGCCACCGTTATTCATCAAATAAACTTTAAAAAATTGGACAATACTGCGGCTTTTGCCTACACCATGTGCTAACTATACATAAAAATAGACCAGTCGTCTATTTTTTAAAAAATTATTTCAGCTTGCCAACTTGAGTGATGCTTAAACAAATTCAGGCTTGTTCTATACCACTTTTATTATTGATGTATTTTCACGAGCGATTGTTGGATGGAAGATATCAACACGTATGACTATTGACATGGTCGTGAACGCATTGGCTGAAACAGTGAATGGCTCATAGAAAATAGCAATGATTAAATATTTTAAAAGCAGATTGGCAAGGTTTAGCAGATGTACAAATGCAGCGCTAAATTAGATAGATTGGTTCAATATAAGGCATGTGGATTCATTCGTTTATTTACCCTGTTTTGGATATTGACCCATGTAAACGATGAGATTAAGCCAATAAATAAAGTAGCCCAACTTGAATAAAAAGCCTCTGACAAACCTCACAGGGTTGAAGTGCTGCCTTTCATTCAAAATTTCAGGCAGCACACTCATACATTTAAGCGTCGGTTTAAGCTGGTAGTTTACTCGCCAAAACATCTACTTTTTCAATAGACGGTGGCTCTGAAAATAGCTCTTCGGCCTGAGCCATCAAAGCAGCTGCAACCTTGCCAGATAAATGCGCTTGGCGACCCGCCTCATCAGGAAATGCATCAAAAATACCAAATGTTGTAGGTCCAAGACGTAGGCCAAACCACGCAACGGTCGCAGGTTCTTCCATTACAATAGGTAAACCGGCTTTAAGGAAAGCTTCCACTTCTTCTTCTTTACCCGGTTTAGCTTCAAGACGCACATATAAAGCTGTTTTAAGCATGACTAAAACTCCACAATTGATTAGAATTCAAACTGATTCTGACATTGCTAATGTATGCATGTCAGAAAGTTTTGTTGTATAAAAGTTAAAAAAATTTCCCATAGCTGAGCCAAAATTTAGGTTTTTATTTCGACATAATGCTATGAATTTATTCAAGTTAATATCATTAACATTTGAATCAAAAATCAAGATATGAGATGATTAAATTCAATCTTAGTTATATAAGGATCAATTGACTCTACCTTAGCTTTATAAGCTGACCTCTTCATCTGGAGATTATATTGCTCAAGAAGCATTCAAGAACAACATGTATATCCTCATATCTATGAAAGTTTTTTTGCTAGGAATTTGCTGTGAAACTCTATATGTTTCTCTATAAAGCTCGCAATGAAGTAATAGCTATGGTCATACCCTTCTCTTAGGTTAAGTGTAAGAGGATATTCTTGTTCCAAACAAATATCACTAAGCAGCTTAGGTCTTAACTGTTCTTCAAGAAAATCATCAGCTGTTCCCTGATCGACTAAAATAGGTAAATGAACTTCCGCGTTTTTGATTAATTCAATCGCATCATAGCTTTTCCATAAAGTTTCGTTTTCACCTAGGTAGTGTGTGAAAGCCTTTTTCCCCCAAGGTACTTGGCTAGGTGCAACAATTGGTGCAAAAGCAGAAATACTTTTATACAGCTCAGGGTTTTTTAACCCAATGACTAATGCACCATGACCACCCATGCTATGCCCCATAATGCTTTGGACTTGGTTGGTCGGAAAATTCAGGTCAATCAGATTTCTGAGCTCTTCCACAATATAATCATACATTTTGAAATGCTGTGACCAGGGTGCTTGTGTTGCATTCACATAGAATCCTGCACCTTGGCCTAAATCATAATCTGCATGATCTGGTACATCTTCTCCACGTGGGCTGGTATCTGGTGCAACAATAATGACTTTATGTTCAGCCGCATACTTTTGTGCTCCGGCTTTAGTAATAAAGTTCTGTTCGTTGCAAGTCAGCCCTGATAACCAATATAAAACTGGCAACTGCTCATCTTTGTCATGAGGTGGCAGATATATTGAGAATTTCATTGAACAGTTTAATGCTGTTGACTGATGGCAATACACTTCTTGCGATCCACCAAAAGAAGCATGTTTCTCAATTATTTCCATAATCAATTACCTATGTTGAGCAAGACTTCATGAGAAATCGAGTAAACAAAGAGTCTGTCATTCTCCACAGAGAATAGTGATTAAGATTTAAAATGTAGGCAGGTTTGTTGAACCTATACACGATGCCTACACAGATAGATGGGTTTTACAGATAATGTGCCGTTTTAGAGGATTCCATGCATGTCATTCATGATGCACATGCATGGAAAACTATAAGGTCTGACGGAATTATTCGTAATGAATTACAGTACGAATTGACTTACCTTCATGCATTAGATCAAAGGCTTCATTGATCTGATCCAAGCCCATCGTATGTGTCACAAATGGTTCTAATTGAATTTTACCTTTCATGGCATCTTCAACCATTCCTGGAAGTTGCGTACGACCTTTTACGCCACCAAACGCAGAACCTAGCCATTTACGACCAGTAACCAGTTGGAATGGACGGGTAGAGATTTCTTGACCTGCGCCAGCTACACCAATAATTACAGATTGTCCCCAGCCACGGTGTGCACTTTCAAGGGCTGCACGCATTACATTCACGTTGCCAATACATTCAAATGAATGATCTACACCCCAACCAGTCATTTCGACAATGACTTGCTGGATTGGTTTATCGTAGTCTTTAGGGTTCAAGAAGTCCGTTGCGCCAAACTCTTTTGCCAGCACAAATTTATCTGGATTCATGTCAACCACAATAATACGTCCTGCTTTAGCTTGACGTGCGGCTTGTACGACTGCTAGACCAATACCACCTAAACCAAAGACCGCAACACTATCACCTTCTTGTACTTTAGCCGTGTTGTGTACTGCACCGATACCCGTTGTTACACCACAACCTAGTAAGCAGACATGTTCGTGATTGGCTTCAGGATTGATTTTAGCCAATGATACTTCTGCCACTACCGTGTATTCACTGAACGTTGAGCAGCCCATATAGTGGTAAATCGGTTGACCATTGTAGGAAAAACGAGTGGTGCCATCTGGCATTACGCCTCTACCTTGAGTTTCTCGAACGGAAATACACAAGTTCGATTTTCCAGATTTACAGAATAGGCACTCGCCACATTCAGCGGTGTAAAGTGGAATTACATGATCACCTGGTTTGACGCTAGTCACGCCTTCACCAACCTCAACTACGACACCAGCACCTTCATGCCCGAGAATAGCCGGAAAAACGCCTTCAGGATCATCGCCAGATAAAGTAAATGCGTCTGTATGACACACACCGGTATGGGAAATCTTGATTAATACTTCACCTTTCTTCGGTGGTGCAACATCAACTTCAACAATTTGAAGAGGTTGACCAGGACCAAACGCAACGGCAGCACGTGACTTCATGGAATAATTCCTTATACAGATCTATTTTAAATATGATTTTAGAATCTTGGCGATTTCAGCCAATTCTTCTTTTCGTTGTTGTTCTGTGGTTTCACCTGATACTAAAGTGTCCTTTAAATGAACCTCTAACATCTCATTCATTAGACCATTAATAGCACCACGCACAGAGCATATTTGTTGCAGAATCGCACCACATTCCACATTGTCTTCTAGCGCTTTTTCAATCGCTTGTGTCTGACCTTTGATCTTTCTGACGCGTAGAAGAATCTTTTTTTTGTCTTCGACCTGATTAGGCATCAGACCTCCTTATTTGCTAGCATTGATACTATAGTACCCCATAGTATAAAAAAGAACAATATTTTTTATAAACCTTAAAAATTTAGGTAGTGTTTCAAAAAGTATGCTGAGATTAAATGAAGTCACTATTGGCTCTGCAATTGGATGCTATAATTAACTTTCCGAATCTTTACAATAGCTTATAAAATTAAACTTCTAACATACTCCCCCCACTTTCAACTAACTCTTTACGAAACATGTTTCTCAGGGATTTTAAAAGCAAAAGCTCTTAGGCGACTTCCTCACGGATTTAGGCATGCTTTCTGCTTCACAAAGCGACCTTTACCGCATCTTTCCTCCACAGACAAAGTGGTATGTCCTACCGCTAGAATATTGCGAGAAGCATTAATATCCGTATTCTTGCTAAAGCCACACTCAATACTGAACTAACACATCTAATCCGATACCTTATTTTGCAATTATTTCCCTCAATACCTATAGTGAAAAACTTACCAATACTTTGCTGACAGTCTTTAAATGCAGTGATAAAACTATCCCATTGATTACTTGAAATTCGGGTATAGTGAATACTTAACTGTTTCAACTTTTCCTTTAGTCGTTGGACTATAGCTATATCTCTTTTACCCCAAACATAAGTAACAATTTCTCCTGTTTTTTTCAGCACATATCACTTTTCAAAGTAGTGAACCGTACCGGGTTTGTCGGAGAGTCAATATTCTGAGAGACTATCCCGATGACAAAATTAAAATATACCCCTGAAATCAGAGAAAGAGCGGTTCAATTATTGATTGAATCTGAAAAAGATTATCCATCGAATTGGGCTGCGATCACCGCTATTGCTCCCAAGATAGGTTGTAGTCCTGAAACACTACGTGTTTGGTATCAAAAATATTTAGATAAACAAAATCCAGTTAAAGTACAGCAGCTTTCAGATCAAGAACGTATTAAACAACTCGAACGTGAAAATAAAGAACTGCAACGCGCCAATGAGATTCTACGTAAAGCAGCCGCTTTTTTCGCCCAGGCGGAGCTCGACCGCCCACACAAATAATGGTGGATTTTATCCATAATAATAAACAGCTGTACGGAGTCGAGGCGATTTGTAGAATTTTACCGATCGCACCTTCAACCTATTACCGGACTTTAGATCTCACAGTAAATCCAGAACATCGAGCGAAACGAGATTTACATGACTTGCATCATGCTGAGGAGATCAAGCGAATTTGGAAAGAAAGTTCAGGTCGATACGGTGTGCGTAAGGTCTGGCAACAACTGAAACGTGAAGGCTATGTGATTGCACGTTGTACAGTTGCTCGATTGATGCAGAAGCTAGGTATACAAGGTGTTTGGCGTGGTAAGAATAAACAAACTACCCGTAGCCGAGATGACCAAAAACGGGCAGATGATTTAGTGAAACGTAATTTTAGTGCTGATCATCCAAACCAACTATGGGTCGGTGACTTTACGTATATTCAAACTCATTCAGGCTGGGTCTATACCGCCTTTATTATTGATGTGTTTTCACGAGCAATTGTTGGATGGAAAGTATCTACACGGATGAATACAGATATGGTGCTCGATGCATTGGAGCAAGCATTGCATGATCGAGGCATGCCAAAGAATGTGATTCATCATTCCGACAGAGGTGTGCAATATCTTTCCATTCGCTATACCAATCGTTTAGAAGCAGCAAATTTACGAGCATCAGTCGGTACGACAGGCGATTCATACGATAATGCTTTGGCTGAAACGGTGAATGGCTTATACAAAACATAGGTGATTGAATATCTAAAAGCAGTTTGGCAAGGTTTAGCAGATGTACAACTTGCGACACTAAACTGGGTAGATTGGTTCAATAAAAAGCGTGTACACAGTGCACTGGGTTATGTATCGCCTTTTGAGTTTGAAGCAATGTACTATGATAAGATTAACCCGTTAGGTCAGGTGGCCTAACTTAAATAAAAAAGTCTCCGACAAACCCGGTACG
>NZ_JAKTIJ010000025.1:0-103626 GCF_027855275.1 Acinetobacter sp. AOR12_HL
AGAGGTGGTCCCACATGTTTGAACAACTAAAAGCTTATTTATAAGTGATACTCTGCTCTAGTTAAGCTACCTTATTTTGTTGTGGTAGCTGGTCATAGTAAAACTCATCTGGAGTCATTTTGTCCAGACTCGAATGAGGTCGTTTCAAATTATAAAATTCAAAATATGCGTTTAATTGCTTCTTCGCATCCAAAACATTGCTGTAGGCTTTGAGATACACCTCTTCATATTTAACGCTCCGCCATAATCGTTCAACCATCACATTATCAACCCATCGACCTTTACCATCCATGCTGATTTGGATGTCATTTGATTTCAATACATCAATAAATGCATCACTGGTAAACTGACTGCCTTGGTCTGTATTAAATATTTCAGGTCGACCATATTTTTCAATAGCTTCATTTAATGTTTCTATGCAAAATGTAACCTCCATACTAATCGATACTCTATGCGCAAGTACCTTGCGGCTATGCCAATCAATCACAGCACATAAATAAACAAAGCCTTTTGCCATAGGGATATACGTTATATCCGTAGACCACACTTGATTACTGCGCTGAATAGCCAATCCTTTGAGCAGATATGGATATTTGCGGTGAGCTTGATTAGCCTGGCTTAAATTTGGTTTGCAATATAACGCATTAATGCCCATTTTCTTCATTAAAGTACGTGTATGACGTCGTCCTATATGATGTCCTTGACGATTCAACAAATCACGCATCATACGGCTACCTGCAAAAGGGTATTGCATATGTAACTCATCCATACACCGCATCAGCTTCAGATCTGATGCACTCACAGGTTTTGGGCGATAGTAATAACAACCACGGGAGACTTTCAGCAGCTGAGCTTGCTTAGATACTGAAATCTGAAGTGAGTCATCGATTAACTTTTGTGGTTGAAGCGGCCCAGTTTCTTCAACACACCTTCTAAAAAATCAATTTCTAATGCCTGCTCACCGATTTTTGCATGTAGTTTTTTTAGATCGATGGGTGGTTCTGTTGGAGCTTTTGATTGATCGAAAGCTTGCGAGGAAGCTGAAATCAGTTGATTTTTCCAGTCGATAATTTGGTTTTGATGAACATCAAATTCAGCACTCAATTCAGCAAGTGTTTTTTCTGCTTTAATCGCAGCAAGTGCTACCTTAGCTTTAAAATCATTTGAATGATTTCTTCTTGGTCTACGTGCCATAAAATACTCCATATATTGATGTTTATAACATCATTTGGGGAGCAAAATATCACTTATAAGTGTTGTTCAAATTTCCTGATCCACCTCTGTTGCAGTTTTGCATGACTTTACAGGGACTTATAAGGCAGGTTGGATTTTTCATTTATGTAGTGTGATATTGGTCATTGTGTTAGTGGTAAGGCTAGCTCCAAGAAGTTATAACAAAATTCACTAATAAAGGTTTAGGTGAGTAAAGAATATTACGGACCTAAAGAAATACTATTTTGAAGGGAAGATGGTTAAAGAAAAGTGATAGGATAATATTGAAACTTTTAGTTTTTAAATGAACACAACAATATTTGATTTTTATGACATCTTCTTTGAAAAAAATAGCTTTATTAAAACAGGGCTTAGGAAAAAATAGTCCATTCGCAGCAGGTAGGCAAGGAACATTAGAGGCGATTGAGCATTTAGGTTATGTACAGATTGATACCATATCTGTCGTTGAACGTGCTCATCACCATATATTGTGGAGTCGAGTGCCAAATTATGATTTAAGCCATTTAAACAGTTTGGTTCGTGAGCGGCAGATTTTCGAATATTGGTATCATGCGGCCTCTTATCTTCCTATGAAAGATTATCGATATGCATTACTGGCAATGATGTCTGTCAGAAAAGGGGAAAGTCGCTATTTTAATAGAGGCGATCAACACCTTATGAATGAAATTCTGGCACGTGTACGTGCCGAAGGTAAAATTCGGTTAAGGGATATTGATAAGAAAAATAAAGAGAGTTTAGGGAATTGGTGGAATACCGGTCCAGGCCGCCGTGCTTTTGAGCAGTTATATATGCAAGGTGACCTGATGATCTGTGAACGTAACGGTATGGAAAAAGTTTACGATTTGACTGAACGCTGCCTACCTGAAAATATTGATTTAAGTTTGCCTACGCTTTACGAATATGCTCAGTATTTATTTAATAATACGCTTCGAGCTCATGGTGCATTTACGTGGAAACAATTGGTTCATTTAAAGAAAAATGATTTAAAAGAAACCATGCGTGTCGTGCTAAAAGAGCAGATTGATGCAGGTGTCGTATCAACGATTAAACTTGCCGACGGACAAAATTTATATGTTGATGTAACTGCAATAGAGCAACAATTGGATACTGATTTTGGTCTAAAAATACTTTCGCCTTTTGATAACTCTCTTATTCATCGTGACCGTTTAACTTCTTTATTTGAATTTGATTATCGGATCGAATGCTATGTGCCAGCGGCCAAACGGGTATTTGGATATTTTTGTTTGCCTATTCTTTATCAAAATGAGTTAGTAGGACGAGTCGACTGTAAAGCACACCGGACAGTAAAAGAACTAGAAGTGATTAGTCTACATTTAGAAAAAACGGTAAAAGATAAAGAGCATTTCTTTTTTGAATTAGATCAGGAACTCAAGCGTTTTGCAGCATTTAATCAATGCTCAAATGTGAATGATAAGGTAGTCAAACTCATTCGCAGCAAGCTTTAAGTACCAATCTAATTGGATGTCAAAAATGATTAAAGCTAAAACACCAAAAGAGTGAAAATTTTTGGTGTTTAACTTCGCTTAGTTCAAAGACATACGGTATTGAATAACGCCGGGCTTTTGTGCAATCCAATCATAGAGCTTTTGGGCTGTTTGATTACTTTCTTGAGTATGCCAATATAAACGTTCACAGCTATGTTCGGTGGCTTGCTTCTGTACATACTCAATAAGTTGTTTACCAATTTGTCGTCCACGAACTTCAGGTGATACATACAGATCTTCTAAATAACAGTAGTTATTTTCTGCCCAAGTAGACCGATGAAACATATAAGTGACAAAACCTAAGATACGTTCTTTATTTTTGGCAACTGCACAATAAATAGGTTCTTTTTCATCGAAAAAACGATCCCAAGTCATTTTTGTGATATGGAGGGGTAAATTGACCTGATAGAAATTTTGATAGGCAACCCAATATTCTAACCATTGAGTATAGTCTTGTTGTTGAACTGGCGAGACTTCGATCGTTTCATTTTGAATCATAATTACACTTCATTCTGACTAATTGATGAAATTATATATTGGATATGAATGTTTTATAGAAACATTAAAGTATTAAAAACTAACACAATAAATTTGATGAGAAAAGAAATTGCTTATTTTTATAACTTTCTAAAATAAAATTTTTTTTATTAATCTTATTTTAAGCTAGCTTTATTATTCTAATAAAACAAAGCTCGTCTAAGTACACCTTTTAGCCACATTCTCCAGATGTGGCTCTTTTTATTTGCGGTTAGAAAATCTAGAAGTAAATAAATATGATTAAATATTTATTTTTGAATCTCTATAAGTTTTTTAATCATTTTCCATTGCATTACTATAAAACTTAACACCTATTTTAATGCGATCTCGACCATTACTCATACGCCAGCGATTCGTATCACGTAGGGAATACACGCAGCCACAATATTCTTGTTGGTAAAATTCTTCACGTTTACTAATCTCAATCATGCGGCTAGAGCCACCATTTTTTCGCCAGTTGTAGTCCCAGTACTGAATATCGGGATAGTGTGAAGCAGCGCGAATCCCGCAATCATTGATTTGCGCCATATTTTTCCATCTTGAAATCCCTAAAGAGCTGCTGATTAGACTAAACCCATTTTCATAAGCATATAAAGCGGTACGCTCGAAGCGCATATCAAAACACATGGTACAGCGGATACCGCGTTCAGGTTCATTTTCCATACCTTTAGCACGGGCAAACCAATTATCGGTGTCATAATCTGCATCAATAAAGGGGATATTATGTTTTTCTGCGAAGCGGATATTTTCTTCTTTACGAATGAGATATTCTTTTACCGGATGAATATTAGGATTATAAAAGAATATAGAAAAGTTTATATTAGACTCAATTAATGACTCCATTACTTCTCCAGAGCAGGGAGCACAGCAAGAATGGAGTAATAATTTATTATGTCCAGATGGGAGTTCGAGTTTTTGACGTTGAATAGCCATAATTAAAAAATAAGTTATATTTTTATATATTTTAGATTTTTTAACTGCTTATAAAAATGAATTTTTTTCAATTAATGATGAAAATATCTAATCTTTATTATTTGTGCTGAATAATAAAGTATTTTTTAATTTTATTACATATAATAAATAATATATTATATTTGCGTAATATTATTAAAAATAATTTTAACTTTCTATTGTCAAAAAAGTACACTCTATAGAAAATAGGAATAATTTTATATTTGTGTAACTATTTGTCTTTTATATATTTATCTACTTAGTTTTAGCTAGAAAAATTGTGTGATGAACGTCTCAAATAAGTATTATTTTTTAAATTTAAATATTTTTTTAGATTTATATTTTTAATAAATTTATACTAAAACAGTTATTCTATTTTTCTCATTTGAGTATGTGATATTTTAAGATATGGACGATTGGCAATGTAAGTATTGTAATGGTTACATTATGGTTAATCATTCAAGGATAGAGGTAGGGGAAAAAGTTTACTTTTTGGTATATAAATTCGATGCAAAAAATGAAAGAAAAAAACTATATAAAAAAGGAACTGTAATTGCACGTTGCGATAGTATTTTACATATCGAATCAAGAAAAAAGACATATAAAATAGAGGAGGCTAAAGTCTATCCTTTAGGTGCACCTATGCCATTTGTTTATAATATGTTCTGGATATGTGGTTGTGAAAACAGACCATAATATTTTTATTGAATCTAAAATGAATAGTGAATTTAAATAATTTTGATGATTTTTTATTCAATTTTGCAAATTATAGTTTTTAATTTTTATAAATAACTTAAATTGCTGAACGGTTAAAGTTAGATTGCAATTTGACAAAATTTTAGCATCCTTTTATAAGACCTCAACTAAGCTTGAGATTAATAAAAAATGAGTGAAAGGAATCAAAGTCGTTTGTTAACGGTTGGTGAGGTTGCAAAACGTAGCGGTGTTGCGGTTTCAACCCTTCATTTTTACGAATCTAAAGGTTTAATTAAAAGTATAAGAACTAATGGTAACCAACGCCGTTTTACTCTAGTGGTGTTACGTTACATTGCGATTATTAAAATTGCTCAAAAAGTTGGTATTCCATTATATGAAATAAAACAAGCCCTAAGTAAATATCCGATGGGTTCTAAATTAACTGCACAACAATGGAAAGAGCTATCTCTCGATTGGCGGAAGAATTTGGATGAGCGTATTCAAAAACTCACAAGACTCAGAGATGAAATGGATTGGTGTATTGGATGTGGTTGTTTGTCATTAGAACAATGTCCATTAAGGAATCCAAATGATGTGTTGGGACAAGAAGGTGCCGGGCCACGTATTTTAGAAAGACCATAGAAGATAAATTTTATTGTTAGATATAACGCATCATAATTTAACATTTGCAATAGAGAATTATTTTGTAAGTTGCTCTCTATGAAGGTTTTTTATTGTAAACAAGTCATATAAAACATAAATTTTTTTGATATCTTTATTTCTTTTAGTAAGAAGCAAAATTTATGAAAAAAATTATCTTTCTTGGTTTAGCGCTTGTTTCGTTAACGGCTTGTTCATCAGTACAACATAAAGATTCAACTCCTCCAAAAATTGGTTCACCAAATCCTGCTAGTCAATATTGCGTTGACCAAAGCGGGAAATTAGAAATTAGAAATGAAGCAAATGGTCAGGTAGGTTATTGCCATTTGCCAAATGGACAAGTCGTCGAAGAGTGGAAATTATTCCGTGATAATCAGGCGAACTGTGTTTCAGAAGAAGCTCAAAAATTAGTTGGGCTATCTGGTTTAACTGATGATCAAATTAAGCAAAAAACGAAGTCAGAAATTGTTCGTAAAGTTGCTCCAGGTCAACCGATGACAATGGATTATCGTTCAAATCGTGTAACTGTCACAATTGATCCAACTTCTAAAAAAATTACTCAAGCAACATGTGGTTAATTCTTTAATTAAAGAATTAATTTAAGTTCAAACAAGAAGGCCTGTCAAAAGACAGGCTTTTTTTAGGCAGCCAAATAAATTGTTAAGCTTAATCACATAATTTTTCATAATGCACAAAAACCTGTTAAACCTCATTCAAAGAAAAACAAACATAGGTGCTAAGTTTTAAGTTCCTTTTAAATCATGTGTAGGAACGAGCTATGATGCAAGCAATGTTTTTCTTTAGTGCTGGAGCAGTTTTTGGTTATTGCTATCGTCATTACGATGCTAAAGTTAAAAAAGCCATTGATTCAAAATAAATGATTAAAAAGCCTGCTTCTTGAGTAGGCTTTTTTCTTTTTATTATTCCCACCCATTGAATAGAACATATTTTAAGTAATCATAAAAAAAGCCCCTAGCGGACTAGAGGCAGAAAAACTTCAGATGCAGGTAACAGGTGAATTATGCATCTGAGTTAAGTAGGTTGTATCAAACCATGTAGAGCACTTTACCAGTAAAAATGAGTAAAAATAGGGATGTGCGACTAATGGCTAATGTTTTCTGTATCTTTTTTAACCATTTTTGAAAGTAAATAATTTTCTTCAGACCCGTTTAATTTTTGAATCTTTATTATTAATAAATCAGAAAAAAGCTTTCAAAACATATCCTATTTATCAGTTCTACAGTTTTTATCTTTGTTTTTTATACGTTTTTTTAGATGAAAAGAATTTTAGAACAAAGACTATTCTTTTTTATGTATATCGTATACGATATATGAAGAATGATTGGACAGCTATTGATACCCATTCCATAACTTTTGAGATGGATTAACTCAAAAGTACAACTACCAATAGTTTTAACTATATTACTGAGGAATAATTATGAGTAATATCTTCACAGGATGTATCCCGGCGCTAATGACTCCATGTACTCCTAACCGTGAGCCAGATTTTGATGCGCTTGTGAAAAAAGGGCATGAACTTATTGAAGCGGGAATGAGTGCGGTAGTGTATTGTGGTTCAATGGGCGATTGGCCTTTATTGACCGAAGCTCAACGTCAAGAAGGTGTAGCACGACTTGTAGCTGCTGGTATTCCGACAATTGTGGGTACTGGGGCAGTTAATTCAAAAGAAGCAGTTTCTCATGCAGCTCATGCAGAAAAAGTAGGTGCACAAGGGCTTATGGTAATTCCACGTGTATTATCACGTGGTGCATCACCAACTGCACAAAAGGCACACTTTTCTGCGATTTTAAAAGCTGCTCCTAGCTTACCTGCGGTAATTTACAATAGCCCGTATTATGGATTTGCGACTCGTGCAGATTTGTTTTTTGAATTACGCCGTGAATTTCCAAACTTAATTGGTTTTAAAGAGTTTGGTGGTGCTGCTGATATGCGTTATGCAGCTGAGTTCATCACTTCTCAAGATGACTCTGTGACATTAATGGCTGGTGTAGATACTCAAGTTTTCCATGGTTTCGTTAACTGCAATGCAACGGGAGCAATTACGGGCATTGGTAATGCTTTGCCTAAAGAAGTTTTACAGTTGGTTGACCTTAGTAAGAAAGCTGCAGCAGGCGATGCGAAAGCTCGTCGTTTGGCACAAGAATTATCAAGCGCTTTAGAAGTTTTATCGTCTTTTGATGAAGGTACTGATTTAGTCCTTTATTACAAGTACTTAATGGTACTTAATGGCGATAAAGAATATACCTTACATTTTAACGAAACGGATGCGTTGAGTGAATCACAACGTAAATACGTTGAAACTCAGTATGAATTATTCCGTACTTGGTACCGTAACTGGTCAGCTGAAATCTAAGCAAATATCTATAAAAAAAGAGGCTAAAGATTTAGCCTCTTTTTTTTACTTCTATTATTTATTTTTTAGTGAGAACTATAACGCATAGGAAAATGAGAATTAAACCTAAATAACTATTCATTGTTAAACTTTCGCCTACGACAACAACTGCCAATAAAGCTGCCACAGGAATTTCGACCAAAGCTAACGTCATGGCTTGACTGGCTGGAATACGTTTTAAACCAAAGCTAAAAAATAAATAGCCTAAGAACATAGGTACGATTGGGATATAAAGGGCTACCCAAATATTATTTGGATAATTAAATAGGTGAGTTGCTGTAATTAATAAAGTAGGTAATAACAGAACTGCTGAAATCCCAAAGATCACGCCCATGGCAGCTCTTGAGTCGATGCCTTTATGGATTAAGTTTTTCATAATCCATGAATATGTTGCATAACTCAGACTTGAGAGTAAGCCAAAAAATACACCTAATAGCCGTTCGGATTGGACGCCTTGATGTTGGTGACTATGTTCGCCTGCATATGAGAGTAAAACAACTCCTAAAAAGCCAAGAATAAAACTGATAAGCCATTTTAAAGAAAGCTTACGTTTATCTAATAGCCACTCAAGCATAACTGAGAACAAAGGGGCGCAGCCAATTGAAATAACAGTACCAATAGAAACACCAGCTAATGAAACCGAGGAATAAAAAGCAAACGGACAAAGAATAGAAACAATGACGGCAATCAAAACTTTGGTCTTATAGTCAAAAAGCTTTCGGTAATCTTTTTTAATGGCTTTTAAACTTAAAAATGTATGAATTAAACCACCGAAGCCCACAGAAATGGTAGCAATCACAAGTGGACTGATGCCCTTTGCAAAAGATGCTGCTGTGCCTGCCGTACCCCATAGAAAAGCAGCAAATAGTACAGATAAGAAACCCGTATAATAAGTCAGGGAAAATTTTGCTTCTGTTGGCGTACTCATATGAAGTGACTCAAACTCTGAAAGTTTTATGCAGCAAGATTTCTACAAGATAATAATTTTTACCTTGTAAGGAATAATCAGCTCAATGGATAAGAATTTTTGACAGTTTCCCGTCAAGAGAACAGAGTAGTATGCTGGTATTTATGACAATTTGCTTGGTTAAATACACTAAAATAATGACGATTTCGGCATAGTCTAATAATAGTTTTGTGAATTAAATGGTATAAAGTATACTTTGTATATGAATGATTTTAAAAATTATTAGTTTATAGTGATATAAAAGTAGTTTTTAAAAGCTTTATATGAAGGATAAGCCGTACCGAAAATGATGCTTTCAAAGCAATAATTTCATTATGGTGGATGACTAAAATTATCATCCTTTTGTTTGTGTCATATTTTGAGGTTAAGAGAATATTCGTGACGCTACCATCTTTTAATGTATCAAATCTTGGTGCAATGCCTTCGGTATCTGAAGTTATTGTCAAATATATTAGAGAAGCAATTATTGCAGGGCATATTGCTGAAGGTGAGCCTATCCGTCAGGATGAAATTGCCAAGCTATTTAATGTCAGCAAAATTCCGGTACGTGAAGCCTTAAAGCAACTTGAAGCCGAAGGCTTAGTAGAGTTTATAAAAAATCGCGGTGCAATTGTGACCCGTATTTCTGAAGAAGAATTAGCACAGATTTTTGAAGTCCGAGTGATGTTGGAAACGAAGCTGATTCAGCTCGCCGTGCCAAATATGACAGAAGAAACTTATAAAAAGGCAGATGAAATTTGTAATGCCTTTATCGATAACATGGATATTGGAAGCTGGACCACACTAAATTGGCAGTTACATGCCTGCCTGTATGAACCAGCACAACGGCCTTATATGCTCGGATTAATTCGTTCTATTTACGATAAAATTGAGCGCTATTTAAGATTGCAGATGAATGTTTCCGAAGGCAAATCACGTGCAAATGATGAGCACAAAGAAATTGTGAAAGCCTGTAAAGCCAAGGATGTTGATTTGGCGGTTAAGTTAATTGAAGAGCATATTAATGGTGTTTGCCAATCACTTTATGAGCACTTACCTCACCATAAAAATGTGAAAAAATAAGCGCTGCATTCTTTATCATTTCAATTAGGCCAATGGCCTAATTTTTTTGTCTTTATTTTAGCTGGAGTAAGTTTTCACTATGCTGATTTCGTCATAGATTTATAAGAAAACGATCAAGCTTGCTGTTTTCAGATCAGTCATCCTAAAGGAAAATGTAAGGATACTTCTATGAAAACAGTAAAAATTTTGGACTCTCATACTGGTGGCGAACCAACACGATTAGTACTTGAAGGTTTTCCTGATTTAGGCACAGGAGATATGGAAAGCCGCCGAAAAATATTATCAGAACAATATGACCATTTCCGTAGAGCAACCATGCTAGAGCCGCGCGGTAATGATGTGTTGGTTGGCGCATTATTGTGTAAGCCAGTGAATCCCAAAGCGAGCGCGGGCGTTATTTTCTTTAATAACACGGGCTACCTAGGCATGTGTGGTCATGGCACGATTGGTTTAGTGGCTTCGTTAGCACACTTGGGAAAAATACAAGTTGGTACACACTTAATTGAAACTCCAGTAGGTGATGTTGAAGCGACATTGCATGAAGATCATTCAGTGAGTGTGCGAAATGTACCGGCATATCGTTATAAAAAAGCAGTCGAAGTTGATGTTGAAAAATATAGAAAAGTTACTGGTGATATTGCATGGGGCGGTAACTGGTTCTTCTTGATTAATGATCATGGTCAACGTGTTGCAAGTGATAATTTAGATCAACTTACTGAATATGCGTGGACGGTTAGACAAGCGCTTACGGCACAAGGAATAACCGGTAAAGATGGGCAAGAAATTGACCATATCGAATTATTTGCGAGTGACGCCGAAGCAGACAGTAAAAATTTCGTGCTTTGTCCAGGCAAGGCCTATGACCGTTCACCGTGTGGAACCGGAACAAGTGCGAAAATTGCTTGCTTGGCCGCAGATGGCAAACTTGAGCCAGGAAAGTTATGGAAACAAGCCAGCATTATCGGTAGCCAGTTTATTGCCTCGTATGAACAAGCAGGGGAATATGTGATTCCAACCATTCGTGGTGAAGCTTACATGAGTGCCGAAGCAACTTTATTTATGGATGAAAATGACCCATTTGCTTGGGGTATTCAGCTATGAGAACCGATGCCATCGTCATTGGGGCAGGCATTGTAGGTGCTGCATGTGCTTATGAATTGGCTCGGCAAGGGTTAAATGTGCAAGTTTTGGATGCTCGGATCGGTGGTGCAACAGCCGCGGGCATGGGGCATTTGGTCATTATGGATGACTTGGAAGCCGAATTAAAACTTAGTCATTGGTCAGTTCAGCTATGGCATGGATTAGGACAAGAGCTTTCGGAAGAATGTGCCTATCGCCAAACGCCAACTTTATGGCTGGCAAGTAGCGCAGAAGAAATGCAGATTGCTGAGGAAAAATATCAACGTCTCACTGCACAAGGTGTCCGTTGCCAACTTCGAAACGCAGATGAAGTTCATCAGCTTGAACCTCACTTAAAGCAGGGTCTTTATGGTGGTTTAGAAGTTTTTGATGATGGAATTTTATATGCACCTTGTGCTGCTGAATGGTTATTAAAAAAATTTCCCCACAAGGTTCAGGTTCAACAAGCTAAAGTTATCCATATTGAAGAAAATCGGGTTCAGTTAAGTGATGGAACATGGCTAGAAGCTGCGCATATCGTTTTGGCTAATGGCATTCATGCGACAGATTTTTTCCCAGAGTTACCGATTGAACCTAAAAAAGGTCATCTGGCTATTACCGATCGTTATCCCGAATTAAATGTAAAACATACATTAGTGGCTTTGGCCTATGCAGCCAGCACTCAAGCGACAAGTGGAATTTCGGTGGCTTGTAATATTCAGCCTAGACCGACGGGCCAGCTTTTTATTGGGTCATCTCGTCAGTTCAATACGGTTGATCCGACTGTAGAGCCAGAAGTCTTTACTCGGGTACTTAAAGAGGCTGTCGATTATTTTCCAGCTTTGGCTGATCTTAATGTTATTCGGGCATGGACTGGTTTTCGCGCAGCCACACCCGATGGTATTCCGGTAATTGGACGACATCCTGCATTTCAATCGGTTTATTTAGCGGTAGGGCATGAAGGTTTAGGTGTAACCACAGCAACAGGTACAGCAAAACTGATTGCCTCACACATATGTGGATTAACTTTTGATATAGATCCAGAACCTTTTTTACCTCATCGTTTTATAGGAGCTGCATAGATGATTCAGCTTTTTATTAACGGCCAACCGGTTTCTGTGATTGAAGGTACGAGTGTTGCTGCTGCTTTAGCACAAGCGAAGTCTTACAGCCGTTTGTCAGTTTGTGGTGAAAAACGTACTCCATTTTGTGGAATGGGAGTTTGTCAGGAATGCCGTGTCAATATTAATGGACTCAGAGTGCTTGCTTGTCAGACGCTGTGCCAGCAAGACATGAAGGTGGAAACACAATAATGGAAAAACAATACGATGTGGTGGTTATCGGTGCTGGGCCTGCAGGGTTGTCAGCTGCTATTGCAGCCGCCGAAAGTGGCGGGCGAATTTTAATATTGGATAATAACCCACAGGCGGGCGGTCAAATCTGGCGGGCTGGCCCGATTTTTCCTGTACCTGAAATGGCGCAGCAGAAATATCAACAAATTAAGGCTCATTCTAATATTGAATTTATGTTTGGTGCGAAAATTGTCGCCGCACCTTTTGCACGCCAGTTACTCGTTGAGCGACCTCACGACAGCCTAAACTTGTCTTATCGCCAGCTTATATTGTGTACGGGCGCAAGAGAACTGTTTTTGCCTTTTCCCGGTTGGACTTTACCTGGCGTAACAGGGGCAGGTGGTTTGCAAGCCTTAATTAAAGCAGGCACACCTGTCAAAAATGAACGCATTGTGATTGCAGGTTCAGGGCCATTACTTTTAGCAAGTGCGGATACGGCAAAAAAAGCAGAGGCTCAAGTTCTCTATGTTGCCGAACAGGCGGCTTCATCTTCCGTTCGTAAGTTTGCACTACAACTTTGGCGTTGGCCTTCGAAAATAATACAGGCGTTATCTTTGCCTTATCGTTTATATCAACCTGACAGTTATGTGGTTGAGGCGATTGGTCAGGAGCGTCTTGAACGGGTAAGGCTACAAACGCCGAAGGGAATCATTGAAATTGAGTGTGATCGACTCGCGTGCGGATTTGGTTTAGTCCCGAATACTCAATTAGGGCAGTTAATGGGTTGTCAAATTAAGGACAATGCGATTACGGTCGATGACTATCAACGTACATCACAGCCACAGGTGTGGGCAGCAGGTGAGTGTACAGGTTTTGGCGGAAGTGAGCTGGCGATGGTTGAAGGTAGCATCGCAGGTTATGCCGCTATAGGCCAAAATGAAAAAGCGAGACAATTATTTGCTCAAAGACAACGGTATCGTTTATTTGTACATCTCCTTGAGAAAAGCTTTAAGTTACGTGCTGAGTTAAAAACGCTTGCACGCCCAGAAACTATTTTTTGTCGATGTGAAGATGTGACTTTTGATAAGGTTGCCGAGCGTAGTAGTTGGATTGATGCAAAATTACATACACGTTGTGGAATGGGACCATGTCAGGGAAGCACATGTGCAACAGCAGCAGCTTGTTTATTTGATTGGCAGTTGCCTAACTCTAGACCACCATTACTGCCTACTCGTGTAAAAAGCCTCATGGCGATGTCTACTTCTCCTTTAAATCAAAAATGAAATGTTCTAGAGTAGACAAGTTATAACTTTGTCCGCTCTAGCTCATGACTTTGGTTCAAATTCCGAAACTAACCACCACTTTGGAAGATTTCTTGAAAAATCTGGAAAGTATAGAACCATTATTTGATGCTTTATCTTCGGTGGTATTTTTCATCAAAAATACTGAAGCACGCTATGTCTTTGTTAATCAAACATTAGTAAATCGCTGTGGTCTAAAAGATAAAACTGCGTTACTTGGAAAGACCTCGGAAGAAGTCTTTCCTCACTCTCTTGGAAAAATATATACATCGCAAGATTTACAAGTCATTCGCCGTGGTAAAAAGTTAACAGAGCAATTAGAGCTGCATTTATATGCAAAGAACCAGTCGGGTTGGTGTTTAACCTACAAAGAACCTTTATTTGATGCGGATGGAAAGTTAGTAGGAATAGCAGGTATTTCTAATGATTTAAATGTGCCTGAACATACACATCCTGCTTTTTACAAAATGGTTCAGGTTGAGGATTATATTAAAAAGAATTATGCCGAAACCATTACTTTGGCGCATTTGACTGCAATTGCTGGTGTATCTGTGGCTCAGTTAGAACGTTATTGCAAAAAAATATACCATTTAACGCCTCGGCAAATGATTAGCAAAATACGACTTCAAGTCGCCACTGAACTGCTTGCGACTGACTTACCAATCACTCAAATTGGTTTGCGCTGTGGTTATACCGACCATAGTGCTTTTTGTCGTCAGTTTAAGTTGCATACAGGCATGTCACCTACTTTGTATCGGGCCTCTATCAAAAATATTTAGACAAAAAAATTGGGCTGTATAAAACAACCCAAATCATTATTAAGTACTGAATTTGTATATTAAAGATTAATCTTTAAAAGCTAGAGATCGGCCTTTGGTTTCTTTCACCAGCAAAATCGAGACAATAGAAATCAGGCTTGCGGCAACCAAATATAAAGAAATCGGAATCGAACTATTAAATTCTTTGAGTAATGTTAGGGCAATTAATGGAGCAAGCGAACCTGCCATAATGGGTGCGACTTGATAACAAAATGAAAGCGCCGTATAGCGGATGTGAGTTGGAAATAACTCAGTCATTAACGCAGAGTAAGGCGAGTAGGTCATGGACTCAATAAATAAACCAAGCACAATTGCTAACATAATGAGCCAGTCATTGCCTGTATCCATTAAAGGAAAGCCGACAAAACCCCAAAAAGCAGTAAGTACAGCTCCAATAAGATAAATAGGTTTGCGGCCAAATATATCGCTTAAATGCCCCATAAAAGGAATAATAAAGAAATGGATCAGATGAGCGCCGAACATGAGCAGTAAAATTTGTGAAGTATCTTTATGGACGACTAACTTTAAATAACTGATCGAAAAAGTAACCACCATATAGTACAAAATGTTTTCTGCAAATCTGGCACCGATACCCGCAATAACAGATTTCTTATGATATTTTAAAACCTCAATAATTCCGAGTTGTTGTTTTTCAAGAAGCTGTTGTTTGGCCTGTGCTTCTTTAAACACTTCGGCATCGTCTACATTTTTTCGAATCCATAAACCAATCAGTACCACGACTGCTGAGAACCAGAATGCACAGCGCCACCCCCAGTCTAGGAATTGTTCGGGTGAGAGGTTTTTTGAAAGTAATAATAAAACCAGTGTGGCTACTAAATTTCCGAGCGGTACGCCAGTTTGTGGCCAGCTTGCCCAATAACCTCTGCGATCATCTGGACTGTGCTCTGAAACTAAAATAACTGCGCCGCCCCATTCACCACCAAAAGCAAAACCTTGAATTAAACGCAGTATCACTAGGAGTGTAGGAGCCCAATAGCCAATTTGATGGAAGGTAGGAATACAGCCCATTAAAAAAGTAGTGATACCGACAATAATCAGGCTAATTTGCAATAATTTCTTACGTCCAATTTTATCGCCGTAATGCCCAAACACGAGGCCACCGAGGGGTCTTGCTAAAAATCCAACGGCATACAGGGCAAAGGCCGCCAAAATGCCATCTATAGCATTGCCAGTTTGTTGAAAGAAAAGTTCGCCAAAGACAAGGGCTGAGGCGGTTCCATAAAGGAAAAATTCATACCATTCTGCTACGGAGCCAACCATGGAGGCCGCGACTACCTTTTTTAGTGTTGTCGTCATATACCAATATCCTTATTTGAAAATATGTTACGCATTGATTTGATGGAGCATCTTGCTATTCATTTTTTGCACTTTTTTATTTAAATAATGTGCGGTTACGCTGGAGGCTTTGAACTAAAAAAAGGAGTTCATCTCTTGGATAAACTCCTTTAAAAAAATTAAAGAGCAGCTTTACTCATTTCACCATTGACCAAGCGCGCAATACCAAGCGGATTGGCATTTTGAAGGGCGAGTGGCAATAAGTGATCTGGATAGTTTTGATAACATACTGGACGTAAATAACGCTCGATTGCCAAGGTTCCTACCGATGTACCGCGTGCATCTGAAGTTGCAGGATATGGCCCGCCGTGTACCATGGCATCGCAGACTTCCACACCTGTTGGGTAACCATTTAGAAGTAAACGTCCTGCTTTTTCTTCGAGTAATGGAATAAGGGTCGCGAAGTTCTCAAAATCTTGTGGCTCGGCAATTAATGATGCTGTAAGTTGACCACGCAGACCGCTTAATGCGAGAGCAAGCTGCTCTGCCGATTCAATTTCAATCACAATCGTCGTTGGGCCGAACACTTCTTCTTGAAGTAATTCATCATGCTCTAATAAAAGAGATACATCGGCTTTAAAGAGCTGAGGATAGGCTTGATGGCCTTGTTGGGGTTGACCCGCTAAATGCTCAATTTTGTCATGTGCGAGTAATTCTTTAAGACCATGCTCGTAGCTTCTTAAAGTACCTTTGTTAAGCATAGTTTGTGGCGGTTGCTGAGCCATTGCAGCCTTGAAATGGTCAAGGAATTGGCTAAATTCAGGTGATTTAATTCCAATAATTAAACCCGGATTAGTACAAAACTGACCGCAGCCTAAAACCACTGAACCACTAAGTTCGGTCGCAATTTTATCACCACACACTTTTAGAGCTTCGGGTAATAAAATCATTGGGTTAATGCTCGACATTTCGGCAAAAACAGGAATGGGTTCAGGACGTGCAGCAGCTAAATCGCATAGAGCACGACCACCTTTGAGTGAACCGGTAAATCCAACGGCTTTAATTGCAGGATGTTTTACCAGTGGCTCACCGACACCTTGACCATAAATCATGCTAAAGATACCTTTTGGCATGGCGCATTTCTCAATCGCACTACAAATGGCATTTGCAATTGATTCGGCTGTTGCCATGTGACCGCTATGAGCCTTCACAATAACTGGACATCCAGCCGCAAGTGCTGAAGCGGTATCGCCACCAGCAGTAGAAAAGGCGAGAGGGAAGTTACTTGCACCAAATACGGCAACTGGTCCAACACCGATTTTATATTGACGTAAATCTGGACGTGGAAGTGGCTGGCGCTCAGGCAAAGCCAAATCAATACGGGCACCTAAATAGTCACCACGGCGTAATACTTGAGCAAATAGGCGTAATTGACCTGTAGTCCGCCCACGTTCACCGCGAATACGCGCTTCCGGCAAAGCAGTTTCTTGACAGACTGTTGCAATAAACTGGTCATCAAGCGCATCAATTTCACTGGCAATCGTTTCTAGAAAAACGGCGCGTTGTTCTGGCGTAGTTTGTCTAAAAGCCGGATAAGCCAATGCAGCTGCTTGAGCTGCCTGATCAATTTCTTCAGGAGTGGCCTGAGCAAACTGATAGGGTAATGCTTCATCTGTTGCAGCATCGTAGCTTAATACAAACTTACTGTCTGCACTTGAACGTTGACCTGCAATAAAATTTTGACCAGTAATATTTAACATTATCAACCTCACTTGAGAGTGAACGTCAAAAGTGGTTCTTCTGACGTTGGAGAGTTATCAAAGCGAAGGTTTTACATTTGAAAATATTGTATTTTGTATACGGTATTAATCAAAAGAAAACCTTAACTTATATGTGTTTAAGCAAACGATCCCTAAGCTTCATCGTCATTTTTAATCAGTGCTTTTGGTAAACCTGAGCGTATACCCCAGTAGTAGCAACCAAGAGAAATCACCATGACGAATAAGGTGTCGAAAGGCGCTGCCAATAGGTGTGATGCGCCATCACCGAAGCTGCCAAGGTAAGAGGCAAGAATCATTAAAATGTAGTAAACAAGGAGCCATGTTGATGACTTTAACTGTTGGGCTAAGCTGACTTCTTGGGTTGGCACGTAGCGCTTAAAAATGACATAGAGTGCAAACAACACGATTTGTGCGCCTAATAACCATGAAATGACATTCCAGCCAGACCAATACACAATAAAAGACGCAATGACAAAAGCGAGCGGCCCGAGAACAGTAAATCCTTTTACATAGAATGGACGTTCAAGCTCCGGAGCATTACGGCGTAAAGCACCCACTGTGACAGGAGCAAGGGCATAACTTAAAACTAAAGCTGCCGAAACTACGGAAATTAATTTATCCCAAGATGGAAACGGCATGGTCCAAAATACTGAAAGTGCAAACGTTAACCATAACGCATAACGAGGAATACCTGATTTTGGATCTACACGCGTAAAAATACGGAAGAATGTATTACTGTTTGACCATGCATAAATGACACGTGGAGTTGCAGCCATATAGATATTGCCGCAGCCAGACGGAGAAATAATGGCATCTGAAACAACTAACAGTGCTAACCATCCCAAACCTAATAACATGGCAATGTCACGGTAAGGTAATGGGAACTTGTCACTAAGTCCTGACCAGCCATTTGCTAACATATCGGTAGGTACTGCACCTAAGAAAGCAACTTGAAGCACTACATAAATAACCGTTGCCAAAACGACAGATAAGATGAGTGCAAAAGGAATCGTAAATTGAGGACGTTTTACTTCACTTGCTACCGAAATAATCGGCGTTAGACCCAAATACGCAAAAATAATACCGCCAGCAGATACGGCACCTTGTACGCCGTGAGCGCCCATTGGGGCAAACTCGGTCATTGAAAAGTTTGCAGGTTTAAAATGGTATAGAAGAGCAACCATGACTAAAACGGGAACAGCAAATTTCAATGCACTAATCAGGTTGTTGGCAATTGCAAAGGTTTTTACGCTGTAATAGTTCAATGCAAAAAATACGCATAAAAGTGCAAACTGAAACAACCATCCAATGGTAGTTGGAGTTCGAACACCATCATGTACGGCGGTAAGAGAAGGGAACCATGCGGCTGCATATTCGCGGGCAGCGACGACTTCAATTGCAATTAAACTTGAAAAGGCAATGACGGTCACAGAACCCAATAAATATCCTTGTAATGGGCCATGTGAAAATACGGGATAACGGATAATACCGCCTGCTCGGGGTAAGGCTGCGCCTAACTCACAATAAATAATTCCCAGAATTAAAACGGCAAAGCCCCCAATAATCCATGACAATATACCCGCAGGGCCGGCTTGAGAGGCCACATGACTTGCTGAAAATAACCATCCTGAACCGAAAATGGCGCCTAAGCCAATGAATGTAAGATCCATTAGAGATAACTGTTTTTTAAACTGACTTGTCATTACGTTTTCCTTAACGACAGAACTATTGTTCTTTCATATATCGTATACGATATATGGTTATTGGTAAATAGGGGAATTTTTATTCTATTTATGGGCAATGAATGATTTAAATACTATGTAAATATTTGTTTTTAATTGATTTTAAATAGATTAAATTTCAAGTAAATAACTTGAAAACCAAATATTTTTTATAAAAAATTGGCAAAGGTTTGTGATTTTATTTGCTCAAAAGAACAATTCTTCAATATTGGTTGAGTCATTTACCATTTAAATTAATGGAAAATTCAATTTTTTAAAAAGGCTGTATTAGCAATTGATTGTGTTGTTTTTAGGCAATGAACCATTTATTTTCAGTGCTTTATAGATGGCTTAATGATAATTTTAGAGCTATCCGAAAGGACACAATAATGACGAACATACGAATAATAATGAATCGAAGGTAGGACCACGTGTTTATTAGTGTATTTGATCTTTTTAAAATTGGCATCGGCCCATCTAGCTCCCATACAGTTGGACCCATGCGAGCGGCATACAGTTTTGTGGATGATTTATTGAAGCAAAACGATTTACAAGCAACGGTTAGAGTTCAGGTGAAGTTATACGGTTCGCTGTCGGCAACCGGTGTTGGTCATGCGACAGATAAGGCTGTTCTGTTAGGTTTAATGGGTTTTGACCCTGAACATATTGATACTCAAGTAAGTACAAGCTTGATTGAAGATGTTCTTGAAAATAAAGCCATCCAGCTTAATCAGCAAAAGAGTATTTCTTTTGACTATAAGCATGATGTGCTTTTTTTAGATGAATCTTTGCCTTATCACCCCAATGCAATGGAACTGATTGCGTATAACGGGGCTCAAGAAATTTTATATGCAGAAACTTACTATTCGGTTGGTGGTGGTTTTATTGTTAGCCAAAGGCAATTAGCAACAACTCAAACTGAAACTAACGACGTTAAGGTTCCATATCCGTTTCACAGTGCGGCTGAACTTTTAAGCTTATGTAGAACTCATCATTTATCAGTTAGCGAGTTAATGCTTGAAAATGAAAAAAGCTGGCGGAGTGAAGCTGAGATTCGTAGCAAGATTATGGAAATCTGGAAAGTGATGCAGCAATGTATTCACAACGGATTAATTAATGAAGGCATATTACCGGGCGGATTAAACGTAAAACGTCGGGCTAAAAAAATTCACGATAAGTTATTAAATAAGAAAAACTCAAACCTGATTGTGACGACTTTTCATGCGATGGAATGGGTCAATTTATTTGCCTTAGCGGTAAATGAAGAAAATGCTGCTGGAGGTCGAGTGGTGACGGCACCCACAAATGGGGCCGCAGGAATTATTCCGGCAGTTTTATATTACTACGTGACTTTCTCTAAAGACTTTTCCGAAGATAAAGTGGTTCGTTTCTTTTTAAGTGCGGCAGCCGTTGGCATTTTATGTAAACTCAATGCTTCTATTTCTGGTGCAGAAGTAGGGTGTCAGGGAGAAGTCGGCTCGGCATGTGCGATGGCTTCGGCAGGTTTAGCCGAAATCTTAGGTGCCTCACCTGAGCAAGTGGAGCATGCGGCTGAAATTGGGCTTGAACATAATTTAGGGTTAACGTGTGACCCGATTGGTGGTTTGGTTCAGGTGCCTTGCATTGAACGAAATGCAATTGCAGCCGTAAAAGCCATTAATGCAGCCCAAATGGCACTTCATGATGACGATGAACACTTTGTCACCCTAGATAAAGTCATTCAGACTATGAAGGAAACAGGTAAAGATATGTCTGAGAAATATAAAGAGACTTCAAAAGGTGGTCTCGCTGTTAACGCAATTGAGTGCTAAAAAAATGAGATGGGGACGAGGTGACCCCATCTCATTTTAAACATTAAGCCTCGCGAGCAACTAAGGTTAAAATGTCGTAAGTTGCGACAAGTTCACCACGTTGGTTTTTGACTTTAATATCCCATACCACAACGCCATGCGCAGGTTGAGACGGGTCTTTTTGTGGTTTAGGTGTTTTTTGTTTACAGGTGAGTTCAACTTGGATTGAGTCACCAATTTTAACCGGTTCAACAAAACGTAAGTTGTCCATACCATAATTGGCAATCACAGGACCTTGTGCTGCATCGACAAATAGACCTGCTGCAGCAGACACAATGAAGTAACCGTGTGCCACACGCTCTCCAAAGAAAGACTCGGCCGCTGCGATTTTGTCAGTATGTGCATAGAAGTAGTCACCGCTTAAACAAGCAAAATTGACAATATCTGCTTCGGTGACTGTACGACGCGCTGTTAATAAACGTTCACCAATCACTAACTCATCAAAAGACTTTTTAAATGGATGTACGCGATCTTCATTAACTTTTGAGCCAGCAGTCCATGAGTGGGTAATTTGAGTCAGACTGTTTGGAGAACCCTGAATTGCAGTGCGCTGCATGTAGTGTTTAACGGCGCGAATACCACCTAACTCTTCACCGCCACCTGCACGACCAGGACCGCCGTGTACTAAATGCGGAAGTGGTGAACCATGTCCTGTACTTTCTTTTGCTGACTCTGCATCAAGTACATGCACACGGCCATGCCAAGGCGCAATTTTTTGAATAATCTGCTCAATATTCTCATCGTTATTTTTAACGACAGAAGCCACTAAGCTACCTTCACCACGTGAAACAAGGTCAGCTAGTTCTTCAATGTTTTGATATGGCATGAGTGTACATACCGGACCGAAAGCTTCCGTGGTATGAACATTCGTCGCTTGTAAAGGCTGTTCACACACCAATAAAGTTGGAGCGAAAAAAGCACCTTTTTCAGGATGGTCTGCATTAAATGTAAAACTATCGTTTCCACCAAAAACAATTTTTGCATCTTTGCTGAGTTCGGCAACTTTTTCTGCAACGTCATGTTTTTGTTTAATGCTCGCTAAAGCCCCCATGGTGGTTTCTTCTTTTTGAGGGTCGCCCACCACAACTTTAGCAAGTTTGGCAGTCAGCTTCTCTTGTACAGTCGCTAACAAATTTTCAGGAACGAAAGCGCGACGAATGGCAGTACATTTTTGGCCTGCTTTTGTAGTCATTTCACGGAAGACTTCACGCACAAATAAATCGACAGTCTCTTCATTTGCCTCAGGGCTTAAAATTGCACTGTTTACCGAGTCGGCTTCCATGCTAAATGGAATCGAATATTTATTGAGGTGAGGGTGGTTACGTAGTTTTTGGCCTGTGTAGGCAGAACCTGTAAAGGTCACACAGTCTTGTGGGCCTAACTGTTCTAACAGGTCATAAGTCTGACCGCAAATGAGTTGTAGTGAGCCTTTTGGTAAGACATGTGTTTCCTCAATGGCTTTTACAACTGCTTGAGTTAATTGGGCACCATCGGTTGCTGGTTTCACAATACATGGCACGCCTGCAAGTAGCGTCGGTGCAATCTTTTCAAGCATTCCCCAAATTGGGAAGTTAAAAGCATTAATATGAACGGCAACACCTACTTTAGGGCTTAAAATGTGTTTAGCGCCGAAAGTGCCGTTTTTAGATAATTGAATCCAGCTATCTTCAGTAATAATTTTTTCATCATTGAGTTCACGGCGAACCAGACTTGAATAAGCAAATAATGTCTGGATCCCACCTTCAATATCAATCCACGCATCTTTACGAGTTGCGCCTGTGGCATAAGCAAGTTTGTAGAAGTCTTCCTTACGTTCAAGTAAATGTTGGGCAATTTGTTTTAACGCATTGGCACGTTGGTGAAACGTCCAGTTAGCCAGTTCTGAACCATTCTGTTTGGCATACTGAACAACACGTTTCATATCTATGCCATGACTACTTACGGCATAAATCGATTCACCTGTAATGGCATGATAAACGGTACGTAATTCTTCGTCAGACGAATGCCATGTTCCATAGACATAAGAAGCAAGATGAGGCAGTTGATGCTCAGACTGCTGAAAATCTGTGTCAGTTGAGGTTCCTTCTAGGTGTGCTTGTTCAAGCATGACCAAACTCCTTTTTTATGTGATACATCAATTATAAAAATTGCAAAAATATGATTCATAATTTCAGATTAATTTGTATAAAAGTCAACTTTATTTTGATTTTTAAAAGTAAAAAAGTTTTTTACATTTAACTTAAATTTATTAATTTCAATAGGTTGAATTGTTTTGTTGTTGTGGATTTAATTTGATACTAAAAAATTAGTTGACTTTGTTTTTTGTGTATCGAAAAATAGATTTAAGGGTGATACCTACAGGGAATGAAAGAATGGAAAACAATTACCAGAAATTTGAACAAAATATTGCCAATGAAATTACGATCGAGGCTAAGGATCAAATGCCTGATGCCTACCGCAAAACATTGATTCGTCAAATCGGGCAACATGGCCATTCTGAAATTGTAGGTATGTTGCCTGAAGGAAACTGGATTACTCGTGCGCCAACTTTAAAACGCAAAGCGGTTTTGCTCGCGAAAGTACAAGATGAAGCGGGTCATGGTTTATATCTGTATAGCGCAGCAGAAACTTTAGGTGCTGACCGTGATGACATGATGGAAAAGTTGATTAATGGGAAAATGAAATACTCATCAATCTTTAACTATCCAACTTTGACTTGGGCAGATGTTGCTGCAATTGGTTGGCTTGTCGATGGGGCAGCCATTGTGAACCAAGTTGCGCTTTGCCGTACTTCATATGGGCCATATGCACGTGCGATGGTACGTATTTGTAAAGAAGAAAGTTTCCACCAACGTCAAGGTTTTGAAGCCATGATGGCTTTGGCAAACGGTACACCGGAACAAAAACAGATGGCACAAGATGCAGTGAACCGTTTCTGGTGGCCAGCACTGATGATGTTTGGTCCAAGTGATGAGCACTCTCCAAACAGTGCACAAAGCATGGCGTGGAAAATCAAACGTTTTAGTAACGATGAATTACGTCAAAAGTTTGTCGATAACACCGTACCGCAAGTGTTGCAACTTGGCTTGGAAGTACCGGACCCAGATTTAAAGTTCAATGAAGAAACAGGCCACTATGAGTTTGGTGAGATTGACTGGCACGAATTTAATGAAGTGATTGCCGGACGTGGACCATGTAATCACGAGCGTATCGAAGCACGCCGTAAAGCATGGGAAAACGGCAAATGGGTTCGTGATGCAGCAGTAGTCTACGCGAAAAAACAGCAGCTTGAAGCGAACAAAGTGGCTTAACAAGATTTATGGAAAAATTTGAGGAAATCAAAATGGAAGATAAAAACAACTGGTCGCTCTACGAAGTATTTGTACGTAGTAAACAAGGCTTAAGCCACCGTCATGTAGGCAGCTTAAGAGCACCTGATGATGAAATTGCACTGCAACATGCTCGTGATGTTTACACGCGTCGTAATGAAGGAATTAGCATTTGGGTAGTTCGTTCAGAACTGATTAAGTCATCACAGCCAGATGAAAAAGCTGAATTTTTCGATCCTTCTTTAGACAAGGTTTATCGTCATCCGACTTTTTACCATATCCCAGATGGCATTGAGCACATGTAAGGGGAATGGCAAATGAATCATTCAGTTTTATCTAAATTCTTATTACATATTGGCGACAGCCAACTGGTTTTATCTCAGCGTTTGGCTGAATGGTGCGGGCATGCACCTGAGCTTGAAATTGATATTGCCTTAGCCAATATCGGCTTGGACTTGTTAGGTCAAGCAAGAAACTTTCTGACTTTGGCTGGTCAATATGATGAAGCTCAACGTGATGAAGACCAACTTGCGTATTTCCGTACAGAACGTGAGTTTTTAAACCTATTGTTGTGTGAACAACCCAATGGTGACTTTGCACAAACGATTGTACGCCAGTGGTTGATGGACCATTACCATCTTCATTTATTTACGGCTTTAGCGCAAAGCTCACTTCCTGAATTAAGCGCGCTTGCTGTGAAATCTTTAAAAGAAGTGAAGTATCACATCCGCTTTTCAACAAGCTGGATGGAACGTTTAAGTTTAAGTACAGATGAAGCACATCAACGTGTGCAAGACGGTTTAAATAATTTATGGCGCTTTACCGCTGAATTATTTGAACTGAGTGCAGACGAAAAAGCATTAGTTGCAGAAGGTGTGATTCCAGATTTTTCAAATGAAAAAGAACAATGGAACCAAACCATTGCAGATGAGCTTAAGCGTTTTGAATTAAATGTTGCTGTGAACGGTGCTTATCGCCGTGGTGCGAAACAAGGATTGCATACCGAGCATTTGGGTTATTTGTTGGCTGAAATGCAATGTATTCAAAGAACTTATCCGGGAATGACCTGGTAAGACAAGGAGGTGAGCCATGCAAATGATTCGTCATTGCATCGACCAGTGTTGGGACGTTCTACAAACGGTAAGTGACCCTGAAATTCCGGTTTTATCGGTTGTCGATTTGGGCATGATTCGCGGTGTAGAGATTAACGATCAACAAGAAATTATTGTTCGTCTAACTCCAACATATAGCGGTTGCCCAGCAACAGATATGCTCAAAACACAAATTGTTGAGGCATTTACCGCAGAAGCTTTGACACCGGTCAAAGTCATGGTCGATTTATCAGAAGCATGGACCACGGACTGGATGTCTGAAGCAGGGAAAAAGAAACTGCAAGTTTATGGCATTGCACCACCTGAAGGGTTGGCGCATCAGTGTGGAACTCACGTTCATTTAAATGATGGTGTCGAGTGCCCACGTTGCAAAAGCCGACATACCCGACTGTTAACAGAGTTTAGTTCTACCGCCTGTAAAGCACTTTATAAATGTCAGGACTGTCTTGAGCCTTTTGATTACTTCAAATGTATTTAAGTCTTTAGATAAGGAAATCAGCCATGAGCCAATTTGTACCATTAAAAGTAAAAAGTATTACGCCGCAAACCGATCAGGCAATTTGTATTGCATTTGACGTTGTACCTGAACAACAAGAACAATTTCAATTTCAACCGGGGCAACATTTAACCATTCGCCATTTAACTGAAGCGGGTGAAATCCGCCGTTGCTATTCAATTTGCAGCTATGCGGGCAAAGAAGACATCAGTATTGCGGTTAAAAAAATTGATCAGGGTCAATTTTCAAACTGGGCCAATGACCATTTAAAAGTGGGCGATGTGCTTGAAGTCATGCCACCACAAGGTGTGTTTTTTCAAAAAGCAGCCAAGATGGGCGGACAAAACTATTTAGGCGTTGCGGCAGGCAGTGGTATCACGCCAATTCTATCAATTATTAAACAAGTTTTATTTGAACAACCTGAAGCTAATTTTACCTTGCTCTATGGCAATCGCTCATGGAAACAAACCATGTTTGCCGAGCAAATTATGGATTTGAAAGATCAGTTTAAAGAACGCTTTCAACTCATCAATATTTTTTCTCGTGAGTTCAACGATAGTGAACTGATGAACGGTCGTATTGATGCAGAAAAGCTTAAGCAACTTTTTGATTTTGAAGTGCTTGAAACAAACTTTGACCATGTGTTTGCCTGCGGCCCAGACGAAATGATGAATGCCGTAGAAAATACATTGCCAAACTTTGGTATTGCCAAAGAGCGCATTCACACTGAACGTTTCCATACAGGGCAAGCGCGTAAACGTAGTGTTGAAGCGGATGCAAACCGTAAAGAAGAAAAAGTAAACATCATTTTAGATGGTCGTGAGCTGATTGTTTCTGTGGCTCAAGATGATGAAAGTATTCTTGATGCGGCTTTACGTGCGGGTGCCGACTTACCGTATGCATGTAAAGGTGGAGTGTGTGCGACCTGTCGTTGTAAGGTGCTTTCTGGCGAAGTCGACATGTTCCTTAACTATAGTCTTGAAGAAGATGAAGTTGAAAAGGGTTATGTGCTGAGCTGTCAGACCTTACCAAAAGGCTCAAATGTTCGCTTGAGTTTTGATGAATAGAGGCTGTCATGCAAGAGTTAATCAAAGCCAGCACAGCAACTGACGGTGTTTTGTTATTAACCTTAAACCGTCCAGAAAAAAGAAATGCTTTAAACAATGCAACATTGCAGTGTTTATGCGAGTTGCTCGAAGAAGCTGAGCACAATGCTCAAGTCAAAGCGGTAGTTTTAACAGGTAACGCTCAATGTTTTGCGGCTGGAGCAGATCTTAGCGAATTGGCTGCAATGGACGCCGTGTCTTTGCAACTCGATATTCGCCCGAAGCTTTGGCAAAAAATTGATGCGTTTAGTAAGCCACTGATTACAGCAGTGAATGGCTATGCCTTAGGCGCTGGGTTTGAGTTGGTTTTGCATTCAGATATGGTGATTTGCGGTGAAAATGCCCGATTCGCTTTACCTGAAATTGGCCTTGGGATGTTGCCGGGTGCAGGCGGAACACAGCGTTTAGCACGCTTGGTTGGACAACAACTCACCATGCGCTGGAGTATGACAGGTGAGATGATTTCGGCAAAACAAGCCGAGCAACATGGCATTTGCAGTCAAGTGGTTCCGACCGAATTAACCGTTGAATATGCGGTTCAACTTGCAGCCAAAATTGCCAAACAAGCGCCTTTAGCGATTCGCGTGATTAAACAATCAATTAAAAGTATTCATGAAACAACACTAAGTCAGGGACTCAAGTTTGAACGTCAAAACTTTGTCTGGCTGGCGGCTACAAAAGATCGAAACGAAGGGATTAATGCTTTCTTTGAGAAAAGAAAGCCAGTGTTTAGAGGTGAGTGATGGACTATCAAAATATTATTGCTGAAGAAAAAAATGGTGTTGGCTACCTGACATTTAACCGCCCAAAAGCACTGAATAGCTTTAACGTTGATATGCACCGTGAAGTGGCTGAGGTTTTAAACCTGTGGACTAAAAATCCAGATGTTCGATGTGTTGTGATTAGTGGCGAAGGCCGTGGCTTCTGTGCAGGGCAAGACTTAGGTGATCGTGTAGTAGACCCAAACGCTGAAGCTCCAGATTTAGGATATTCCATTGAAACTTACTATAACCCGCTCATTAAAACGATTGTAAATATGCCAAAGCCTGTCATTTGCGCCGTAAATGGTGTGGCAGCAGGTGCAGGGGCAAATATTGCACTGGCTTGTGACTTGGTGATTGCAGCTAAATCGGCAAACTTCGTACAAGCATTTTGCCGCTTAGGTTTGGTTCCAGACTCTGCGGGTACATGGTTTTTACCACGTGCTGTAGGTCATGCGCGTGCGATGGGATTGGCTTTGTTAGGTGACAAGTTACCGGCAGAAACCGCAAAAGAATGGGGCATGATTTGGGATGTGGTTGAAGACGCCGAGCTTAAAACAAAAGTGACTGAACTCGCTGAACGTTTAGCGAAACAGCCTACATTTGGTCTATCTCTCATTAAAAAAGCCATTCATCAATCAAGCAATAACACTTTTGATGAGCAAATGCTGTTAGAGCGAGATTTACAACGTATTGCGGGTCGTTCCGAAGATTATCGTGAAGGGGTACAAGCCTTTATGAATAAACGTGAACCAAATTTTAAAGGGCGCTAAGTATGACAGATTTAGACTTATCTCGTGCCCGAATTGCCGTTATTGGTTCTGGCACCATGGGCATCGGCATTGCCCAGTTAGCCATCGTCAATGGGCACTCGACCGTTTTATATGATCTGGACGCTCAAAAAGCGCAACAAGCCGTTCACGGCTTAGGGCAGACATTTAAAAAGCTGGTTGAAAAGAGCAAGCTCACACAACAGCAAGCGGATGAAGCTTTAGCGCGTTTAAAGGTGGTCAATCAAATTGAAGCTTTAAGTGAGGCTGACTTAGTCATTGAAGCAGTGGTTGAGAAAAAAGAAGTTAAACAGTCTTTATTTAAACAGCTCGCTGAAATTTGTAGTGCGCAAACCATTTTTGCAAGCAATACATCTTCAATTTCAGTGACTGCAATTTCGGCTGGCATTGCTCACCCTGAGCGTGTGGTCGGCTTACACTTTTTTAACCCTGCGCCAGTCATGAAACTGGTTGAAATTGTGCAAGGCTTAAAAACCCCAAATAGCTTATGTTTGGCTCTAAAAAACTTGATGTTGAATTGGAAAAAAATTCCTGTACTCACCAAGTCGACTCCCGGTTTTATTGTTAACCGAATTGCACGGCCGTTTTATGCAGAAGGCTTTAGAGCACTGCAAGAACAAGTCACCAGCTACGACCAGCTAGACTATGCTTTAAAGCAATGTGGTGGTTTTGCGATGGGACCGTGTGAACTTACCGACCTTATTGGGCAAGATGTTAACTTTTCGGTGACCCAAAGCGTTTACCAAGAGTTTTTTTACGAACCACGCTACCGTCCAAGCCTCATTCAAAAAGAATTGGTCGATGCAGGTACTTGGGGCCGTAAGTCAAAACAGGGCTTTTATCGCTATAACGAAAAAAATCAATACGAGACATTTCAGCCTCAAGCTGTGGTTGCCAAGCCAGTTGATGCACATATTCAGCTAAAAGGGACTTGGTCTCAGCTACCTGCTTTTTTAACGCGTTTGGGTTTAAAAAGCGGATCTGCGAGTGATGACAATATTCTTCAAATTGATGATATCGATTTACGTTTAAGCCAAGGGGAGTCAGCCAATATTCATTACCTAAGCCGTAAAGTGGTTTTAATGGATTGGCATCATGATTTTGAGCAGGCGGAGGCTTTAGTACTCAGTCATAACGAGCTTTGTGAAGCAAGTGATCTGGCTAAAGTTGAGGCTTACTTTGCACAGTTTGGTATCAGCGTGATGTGGATTAAAGACCATCCGGCACTGTTAACCTTACGCACCATCGCTTTACTCATTAATGAAGCCTGTGAAGCAAGTTTACATGGTGTTGCGAGTCTGGAAGATATTGATAATGCCATGAAATATGGAGTGAATTATCCTAAAGGCCCTTACCAGTGGTTGACACAAATGGGCGGCGCTTATGTCCTCCAAACCTTAAATAACTTATATGCACTGTATGGAGAGGAAAAATATCGCGCGAGTATCTACCTCAAGCAATATGTAGCGAAAACTCAAAACATTGCTACTCAATATTCACGTGATATGACCGAATTTGCATAATCAGGAGTCAACATGGAAGACGTTTTAATTTGCGATTTTATTCGTACCCCAATTGGACGATATGCAGGTGCCCTAAGTGCTGTACGTGCAGATGATTTAGCTGCATTGCCCATCAAATATTTAAAAGATAAACACCCGAACCTACCGTGGAATACGGTAGACGAAGTGTTTTTAGGATGTGCCAACCAAGCAGGTGAAGACAACCGTAACGTTGCACGTATGGCAACACTGTTAGCAGGCTTACCTGATACAGTGCCAGCCATGACCGTCAATCGCTTATGTGCTTCGGGTTTAGATGCAGTAGGCCTTGCAGCACGCTCAATTAAAGCTGGTGAAGCACAATTTGTGTTGGCAGGTGGTGTTGAGTCAATGAGCCGTGCGCCATTTGTACAGGCTAAACCGACCGAAGCGTTTAGCCGTACACCTGAAATTTATGATACCACCATTGGCTGGCGCTTTGTAAATAAGCAGCTTAAAGCGCAATACGGCACCGACAGCATGCCTGAAACTGCCGAAAATGTAGCTGAAAAGTATCAAATTAGTCGTGAAGACCAAGATGCTTTTGCATTACGTAGCCAACAAAAAACCGCTGCTGCACAACAAAACGGTTTCTTTAACGACGAGATATTGCCTGTCGAGCTTGTAGACCGTAAGAAAAACGTGGTTGTGGTGAACCGCGATGAACATCCGCGTGAAACGACACTTGAAGCACTCGCAAAACTAAAAGCGCCTTTTAAAAAAGAAGGCGGTTCGGTGACTGCCGGAAATGCCTCTGGTGTAAATGATGGCGCTGCTTGTGTGTTAATTACCAACCGTGAATTTGCAGATACACATGGTTTAAAACCTTTAGCACGTGTGATAGGCATTGCAAGTGCAGGGGTTGAACCCAAATATATGGGTATAGGTCCTGTTCCGGCTGTACAGAAAATTTTAAAGCAAACAGGTTTAACGCTAGATCAGATGGATGTGATTGAGCTGAATGAAGCATTCGCAGCCCAATCTTTGGCTTGTATGCGTGAACTTGGTCTAAAAGATGACGATGAACGCGTTAACCCAAATGGTGGTGCGATTGCGTTAGGCCATCCGCTCGGTATGAGTGGTACACGTTTAGTCATTACCGCAACACGTGAGCTAAAAAAACGCGGTGGACGCTATGCACTTTGCACGATGTGTGTAGGTGTTGGACAAGGTGTTGCACTGATTTTGGAAAACTTAAATTAATTCAGACGGTTTTTAAAATTACATAATGAGGAGAGAGGCGATGGACAGCCTTACAATGGATAATGTTGAGCAATTAACACTTGCAGAGCTTAGAGAGCTGCAAACGAAACGGTTAAAGCAAACCCTGACTTTTGTATATGAAAATAGTCCGGTCTATAAGAAAAAGTTCGATGAAGCAGGTGTGCATCCTGATGACTTCGTGACTTTAGACGATCTGGCGAAGTTTCCATTTACCACCAAACAGGATTTAAGAGACAACTATCCGTTTGGAATGTTTGCCGTACCGCAAGAACAGATTGTGCGTTTACATGCATCATCGGGTACAACCGGTAAACCGACCGTGGTGGGTTACACCCAAAAAGATATTAACACTTGGTCGGACATTGTTGCGCGTTGCTTACGCATGGCAGGTTTAACCGCGAAAGATATGGTTCAGGTGGCTTATGGCTATGGACTATTTACAGGTGGTCTAGGTGCACATTATGGTGCCGAGCGCTTAGGTGCAACGGTTATTCCAATGTCTGGCGGCCAAACTGAAAAGCAAGTTCAGCTTATTCAAGACTTTAAACCGACTGCAATTATGGTTACGCCATCGTATTGTGTGAGCATTATTGAAAAGCTCGAGCAACAATTTGGTACTGCACGTAATACGTCTTTAAAAGTCGGTATTTTTGGTGCCGAGCCTTGGACCAACGAACTGCGCCGTGAGATTGAAGAACGCCTTAATATTAAAGCACTCGATATTTATGGTTTGTCTGAGGTGATGGGACCGGGTGTTGCGATGCAGTGCTTAGGTGAGGGCGAGGGATTAACCATTTGGGAAGATCATTTCTATCCGGAAATTATTAACCCTGAAACAGGTGAAGTCTGTAAAGATGGCGAACTTGGCGAGCTAGTCTTTACCACCATTACCAAAGAAGGCTTACCGATTATTCGTTACCGTACTCGTGATTTGACCCGCTTACTACCGGGTGAAAATCTGGCAATGCGCAAAATGGATAAAATTGTGGGTCGTAGTGACGACATGCTAATTATTCGCGGCGTGAACGTTTTCCCGACCCAAATTGAAGAGCAAATTTTGCAAGTTCCGCATTTAGTTCCAAATTATGAAATTTTGGTGACTAAAAAAGGCCATATGGATACTTTGCATATCCGTACAGAGATGTGTCATAACTGTACTATACAGGCCAATCAACTTGCTCAGGAGTTGATGAAACGCATTAAAACCATGATTGGGATTAGCGTTACTGTAGAGGTTGTGACAGAAGCGACCTTACCTCGTTCGGAAGGTAAGGCAAAGCGGGTAATCGATATGCGTCAGATTGCTTAACATCAAGATCATTCAGGGTATAGAATCTATACCCTGAAACTAAACGCCAAGATATGAGTATGAGTGCAAAAATACAGCAAATAATTGATTCTGTTGTAAAGAATGAAACCTTAAGTGGAACTTCGCTTATTTCGACAATTTTTGGAGATTCAGTACTTCATCGGGGTGGAAACATTAGTCTTGCAAGCCTGATTCAGTTATTAGAGCTGTTTGGTTTTAATGACCGCGCTGTAAGAACCTCTGTTTTTCGTTTAGTTAAAAATGATTGGTTATGTTCAGACAAAATTGGTAGAACCAGTTTTTATCGAATTACCGATTCGAGCCGTTCGACTTATTTGCAAGCCGAGCAACGCATTTATAACGACCAGATGAAAGAGTGGGATCATTATTGGGATCTTATTCTGATGTCTAGCCTCGACACTGAAAATAAAGCGTTGTTAAAGAAAGAACTCGAATGGTTAGGATTTGCCAATATTTCTACAAACCTAATGGCTTATCCGGGTTGTAACCGTATTGAACTGCAACGCTTGTTGGTTGACTTAAATATGAGTGAGCAAGTGGTGGTGTTTAAAGCTGAAACCTTGCAGCTCTTTAATAACTCGGTTGATACCATTGGGCGTATGCTCAGAACCAACTGGCCTATCGATGAATTACGCCAAAGATATCTACAGTTCCTCGATATTTTTAGAGAAATTGGCGTGTTGCTGATGCAGGAAAACGAACAACTTGAACCTGTTCAGGCCTTTCAAATTCGAACTTTGCTGATTCATTATTATCGACGGATTTTATTGAAAGACCCTGCATTACCGCTTGAATTGTTGCCAACTGACTGGCCCGCGATTAGTGCACGAACGTTATCAATGAATATTTATAAAAAAGTATTTGAACCTGCGGATGAATACTTCTTGTCTGTTGCCGCAACAGCAGAAGGACCAATGCCAAATGCCACAGCACATTATTGGCGCCGTTTCGGAGGTTTGGTGGCGACAAATGAGAGGTTAAATCATGCCTTGTTATAGTATTGACGGTGTTATTCCAGTCGTTAGCCCAGAAGCTTTTGTACACCCAACTGCTGTTTTAATTGGTGATGTGATTATTGAAGCGGGCGTATATGTAGGGCCATTTGCTTCATTGCGTGCCGATTTTGGTCGTATTCATATTAAGCAAAATGCCAATATACAAGATAGCTGCACCGTACATGGCTTTCCGCAAAGCGTGACTTTAGTTGAGGAAATGGGCCACATTGGACATGGGGCAATTTTGCATGGCTGCCGCATTGGAAAAAATGTTTTGGTCGGCATGAACAGTGTAATTTTGGACTATGCCGAAATTGGTGAAAACACTATTATTGGTGCAAATAGTCTGGTCAAAACCAAAGATATTATTCCGGCAAATGTTTTGGCAATGGGCAGTCCTGCCAAGGTTGCGCGTGATTTATCAGAACAAGAAAAAAAATGGAAAACTAGAGGCACGCAAGAATACATGGAGCTTGCACAGCGCTGCTTAAATTCAATGCAAGAAGTTCAGCCTTTAAGCTCAGAGTTGGATGACCGCCTGACCTATAAGGACTTTAGTTCTTCAAACTATCAAATTAAACAAGATAGCGTTTAACGACTCTTAACAAGTCGATTTCAATACATATAGGTTTATAACACTTAAGGAATACTCGCACGAGTAGGGAGACGTTTGTGCAAAAAATGGAAACCACTGCGGTTGATCAGTTCGCAGAGCTTTTGGGTGTACAAGTGCTGCATCGCAGTTTTGATGAAGCGCGTTGCAAGCTTAATGTGAAAGACGAGCACATGAATGCATTGGGCGGCGTGCATGGCGGTGTCATATTTTCTTTAGCCGATATTGCTTTTGCGATGGCTTGTAATGCAGGCGAGGCGCCATATACAGGCCTACAGGCGGATATTCGCTATATGAGCGGTGCGAAAGATAAGGTGTTATTTGCAACGGCAACTAAGGTCGGAAGTAGTAAAAAATTCGCGCATTATGAAGTGGTGATAACAGACGGTTTGAATAATAGAGTCGCTTTATTTACGTCTACCTGTTACAGACTTGCACCGTAAGATAAAGCAAAGCCTGTTAACTCATCTAGTTGCTACCACCATGAGCAGCGATGAACATTTTAACAGCCGATCGACAATAGGATTCGATTTCATTATCGTCCATTGCTCTAGCTTCATCAAAGCGCGCAATCATTAATAGATCAGATCCTTTAAAAAGCGCGGCAAACATTCGCGCAGATTGATGAGGATTAGGCACGTTCAGAAGCTTTTTGGTATGCAACTGACATAGCATGGCTTCGATTTGGGCGATGACATGAGTAGGCCCCGCATCGTAATGAAGCTTGCTTAATGATTTTTGATTTGTTTTGTCGGCTACGATCATAGCCTCGACACTGCGAACATCCGAGCTTAATAATGTACGCAGTAAAGATGAACCGGCTGCCATAAGCTGTTCTTCGGCCGAACCTTCGATTCCTTCAAAAAGATTTTGTGGTGCAAACTGTTGGCATCGGGCCAATATTGCTGCACTGAAAAGGGCTTCCTTGTTCTCAAAGTGCCGATAGATACTAAGCTTCGATATCTTTGCTTTTTGGGCAACTTTGTCCAATGTTGCCGCCTGAAAACCCAATTCTACAAAAAGTTCAAATGCCGTATCAACTATCGTTTTAGCTAATTCTTGATTTACTGGCCGACCGCGCTGACTTCTCTTTTTTTCGCTCACAATAATTATAGTCCTTGACAGTGTCTTAATTACTGAATTACGATACCATAAAGTATCCTAAATGTGCAATCGATTGATAAGATCTTAGCGAGATCCTTCAAAGCTAAATCTCTTCGTGTATATCTAACGCAATGTCGTTCGGTTGGTTAGCACAGTGATGGGTGACTTTCTCTGCAATGCAGAAGTGTATTCATTGCCTGTTACAACTAAATATCTGAGCAAGGTATTGAACATTAGGCATCACCTAACTTCTTGATTTAAATTAGGAGCCTATCACTATGGATGACGTCATCATTATAGGCGGCAGCTTTGCTGGTCTTGCTGCTGCACTGCAACTCGGCCGTGCTCGTCGTAAGGTTACTGTTCTTGATACGGGCCTGCCGCGCAATCGCTTCGCTGGTCATTCTCATGGTTTGCTTGGACATGACCATAAGCCACCGCTGGAAATCTTAGCTGAAGCACGTCGGCAGTTAGAACGCTATCCAACTATTAAGTTGGTCAATGCTCGGGCTGAAAGCATCTCAGGTTCTATCGATAACTTCTCGGTCCTTACAAGCGATGGTAAGACTATGGGCGCACGCCGTCTTATCTTAAGCTATGGTGTGGTCGACCAGATGCCTGATATTTCTGGTTTTGCTGAAAATTGGGGCGCATCCATCGTGCCTTGTCCTTACTGTGACGGTTTTGAAGTTGCTGAACAACATTGGGGACTCATTTGGTCTGGTCCAAAGTCCCATAATTATGTACGTCTATATCATGATTGGACGAGTACATTAACGGTCTTCACCAATGGCCACGAGATTTCTGCTGATATTCTGACAGATCTCGAACGCCGTAATGTAAATGTGGTAGAAGGCCAGATTACCGAAATTGTCCACAACGAAGGGCGTGGTGCAACGGTATGTTTCGATAACCATCAAAATGTCATGGTTGATATTCTATTCGCACATCCAGACACTAAGCCGTCCGCAGGCCTACACGAACCACTAGGTCTTGCAACAGTCGATACACCTTTCGGTATAGCGATTAAGGTTGATGAGCGTCGTGAAACCAGTATGTCTGGTATCTATGCTGCTGGTGATCTCGCTAATCCACTCATGTCTTCAGTTACCGCAGCATCATCGCAGGGTGCAATTGCGGGTATCTCTGCTCAGCAGTCGATGTTGGTTTAAGCGCATATAAATTAGCTCTTATCAGAGATATCTGATCTGGTTCATGTAATTAGATGTCCCTGAATAGGAACGGTGCGAAAGATAAGGTGTTATTTGCAACGGCAACTAAGGTCGGCAGTATTAAAAAGTTCGCGCATTATGAAGTGGTGATAACAGACGGTTTAAATAATAGAGTCGCTTTGTTTACTTCTACGTGTTACAGACTTGCGCCGTGATGTGTGGTTATGAAATTCATTTCATATAAATAAAATAGCTGAATCAACAGATAGTAACATGGCAAGAACTTGCTGTTTATTTAAATATTGCTGTTTGTTTAATTTCAAAATAAGACATATATCATTTAATATTGTAACTTTAGTTTTTTAAATACGTCTTTAATTAGATTTAATAAAATAGATAAGGGGGCAATAGTGCCAGAAATTGATAATAAACAACAACTTAATCCTGAGTATTCATTAAAAGTTGATTGTGCATCAGCTTTGAATTTTGTTTTACAGCAAAACTCAGTACCCCTTATTCGACAAGTTCTAATCTCTTCAACTGAAACAATTTCTGGTTCTCGAATCGTTATTCGATCTAATCCTGAGTATTTCAAAGAACACACCATCAATATTGCGAACTTGGAAGGCAACCAAGTCTTGGCTCTTGATAAACCAAAATTAGTTTTTGATATTAAATTATTGCAAGAGATACCCGAGAATATTAAAGGGAATATCGAAGTAGTTTGGATAAGTGAAAATGAAGAACTACTAGCAGAACAGCAGATAGAAATCGATGTATTGACTATTGATACTTGGGGTGGAGAACGTCAGCCAATTGAGTTATTGGCAAGTTTTTCGCAGCCTAATGCTTCAGCTCTTAGTCCAATTCTTGTTAAAGCGAGTGAAATTTTAAAAACAAAAGGACTAGGTTCATTAAATGGTTATCAAGACCGAGATCGAGATTCTGTTTTATCTCAGCTGAATGCGGTATGGGAATCTTTATTACAACAAGATATTCATTATATTGTTAACCCAGCAAGCTTTGTTAAATCGGGCCAACGAATCCGTTTGGCAAAGCAGATTTTTGAAGAAAAGTTAGCATGTTGTTTAGACACGACAATACTTTTAAGTGCCTTGGCTGAACAAATAGGCCTAGATACTTTACTTATTATTGAAGAAGGACATTCGTATCTTGGTGTTTGGTTAAATGAGACGCCAAATGTCGATTTAATCATTGATGATATTCAAGCTTTAAGAAAACGCTATGATTTAGGTGAGATAGTCTTTATCGAAACCACGTTGCTTACACAACAAGGCAAATTTACAACTGCACTAGAAACTGCAAAACAATATATAAAGGATGAATCTAGTCAGAATAAGTTTTATCTTGCGATAGATGTTCGTCAATCCCGTTTACGTGGTATTAAACCGATTTCTGCAAATCTGGAAAAGAAAAATTATTTGGATGATACAGAGATTGAATGGGCGACAGCATCTATTCCTGTTTACGATAATGAGTGCCCTCTTGAAAACAAAGCCACACGTGTTGACCGTTGGTTACGCCGTTTATTGGATTTAAGCCTCCGTAACAAACTCTTAAATTTTAAAGATAACCGTTACAGCATCCCATTACAGTGTTCTGAATTAACACTTAGTAAACTTGAAGATGCGTTAGCAAATCAGGAAGGTTTCTTATTTAAAAGTGTTGATAGTATTTCTCTAAAAGATGTTCAACGTGACAACGAAAATCAGCATATTAATCAATACGTTGATGAAAACCTTTCTAGGAAATTATTATTTAGTCCTTTAGATACACCTTTATTAGAAAAACGCTTGATTGAAGTCTATCGTGCTTCACGTACTGCTTTAGAGGAAGGCGGGGCTAATACATTATTTCTTGCGGTTGGTTTTCTTGAGTGGAGAGAGTCTGAGCGCTCGAAACGTACATTTAAAGCACCTTTACTCCTCATTCCTGTACAGATTACGCGTGAGACAGCTAAAACAGGTTATCGTCTATTTATGTATGATGATGAGCCACGTTTTAACTCCACCTTATTACAATTATTAAGACAGGATTTTGAACTTGATATTGCAGGCTTAAACCCTTTACCAACAGATGATTCTGGTATTGATGTCAATCAGGTTTTACATATTGTACGAAAGGCAATTGTAAATATAGCAGGATGGGAAGTAAAAGCTGAAGCTGCAATCGGTCAATTCTCATTCTCAAAATATTTAATGTGGCTTGATTTATCGTCAAGAATGGATCAACTAAAAAATCAATCTGTGGTAAATCATCTGATTGAGTCTCCACGGGAACCTTTTATTAAACAAGATGAATTCCCGCAACCTGCTCAATTAGACCAACAATATAAGCCACAACAATTATTTACGCCATTATCGTCTGATTCTTCGCAGTTGGCAGCTGTCATGTCCGCAGCGTTAGGACGTACTTTTGTGTTGTCAGGCCCTCCTGGTACAGGTAAGTCGCAGACTATTACCAATATGATCTCTCAATGTTTGGCCGATGGTAAATCTGTATTATTCGTGTCTGAAAAAATGGCTGCTTTAGAAGTCGTTTATCGCCGTCTAACACAAATTGGCTTAAGTGAATTGTGCTTACAGTTACACTCATCAAAATCTCAAAAAATGGAAGTACTTGATCAACTAAGAGAAAGAGCGCAGAAAAATAATGATCCTTACTTCTTAAGTGCTCAGCCCAAAACAACTGAATGGCAGAAACTTTCAGATAGATTAATTCAAACCCGTGATGAACTGAATCAGCATGTAAAAAATCTCCATACATCACATGCGATTGGCTGGAGTTTATATGCTGCAATGAGTGATGAACTTCGATATAGGGATACACCACATTTACGTTTTCCGGATATCAGTATTGCGACTTTGACAGCAGAAAAACGTGAGCTAATGAGTGAGACAGTGACTCAAGCTGTAAGTTTGCGTCAGCTCGTCAACGAAAATGCGAAAGATGTATTGAATGGTTTTGCCGAAGGTTTAGCTGAGCCAATTTGGAGTTTGGCATGGCAAGAACAGTATCAAATGTTACAAGATCAGCTTGTAGACCAGATACAACGTTTACAAAATTCAGTGTCTACTTGGCAAGAAGTTTTTGGATTTGATGCAAAGCAAAATCTGAGTCAGGTTAAAAATGATATTTCTATTTTTAAGACATTATCTGATCTTGTTCAACAAACTGATTTAAAATTACTAAGTGTTGTTAAAGACTTAAATTTAGGAACAATCACACAAGCGAAACAAATAGTCCAAGATTTAAAACAGCAGCGTTCTTCTTTGGTTGGACAATACCAATCCCAAATTTATCAAGCAGATTTAAGTCAAATTGCTTTTAAATGGCGTGAAGCAGAATCAAAAATTTTTCCATTCTCATGGTTCGCTAAGTTTCAGTTGAGAAATTTAGTCAAAACTTATCAAAGCTCAACTCAACGCCCTACAGCTTTGGCAGTTGCACATGACTTACCAATTTTGCAACATATCCAAAGTCAACAAAGACAGTTTACTGAATGTGAAAATCAGTTAGCGAGTAAACTTGGCCCTTACTGGCAGGGTGAAGATAGCACGTGGCAAATTTTTGAAGCTATGCACAATCAGTGGCAAGAAATTAAGCAAATAGTTGCTTCGACAATTATTGATCAGGCAACTTTATTAAAAGCTGTGGAATTTAGTAAAAATAATAATCTGGATGGAATAAAGCAAAACATAACTCAAGTAGAAAATACATTCAGTCAATTGTTGAATGATCACGTACTAAAAAATGATGCTCAGCTCACTCCATATTCAGATATTAATTTTACTGAAATCCTCGAAAGACAGCAGCAACTACAACAACACAGCTCCTCTTGGAGACATTGGTTAAATTGGCAGGCCATAAAGAGCCAGTTAGTTAAACAGGGGTTAAAACCCTTGGCCTTTGAACTCTTCGATACTCCATTAGAGCTGGATGCTGCTTTAAAGCGTTTGAATATTAATTTAGCGAGACATTGGATTACTCATCAATTTAGTCAACATCCAGAACTAAATCAGTTTAATAGCCAACAGCATGAACAGAAAATCCAGACTTTTGCACAACAAGACAAAGATCATCAGCTTGCTGCGAGTCATGAGATTATTCATCGTTGGAATGCTATTTTCAGTGAACAAGATAAATATAAGGCTCAGTGGACTGTTCTCAATAAAGAATTAGGTAAGAAGCGCCGTCATATTCCTGTACGCGAATTAATGCGTCAGATTCCTGATGTGTTAGTTGGGTTAAAACCATGTTTATTAATGAGTCCGTTATCAGTTGCTCAATATCTGGATACTGAAGCAAAATTTGATGTGGTGATTTTCGATGAAGCATCACAGATTCCTGTATGGGATGCGATTGGTGCTTTAGCAAGAGGTAAACAGTCAATTGTGGTGGGGGATAATAAACAAATGCCGCCAACAAGTTTCTTTGGTAAAGGAGATTCTGAGGAAGAGGTCGATGAGGAAGTAACCGAAGATTTAGAAAGTATCCTAGATGAATGCCTTGCTGCTCAGTTACCAGAATTGGCCTTGAACTGGCATTACCGTAGTCGCTATGAAAGCCTCATTCAATTTAGTAATCAGAAATACTACAAAGGCGGTTTGTTTACTTTCCCTGCACCTGTTGCTAAGGATACAGCTGTAAAACTACATGTGGTTGAGGGTGTATACGACAAAGGCGATACACGTACCAATAGTAATGAAGCAAAGGCAATTGTGGAATTTATTATTCAGCATTTACAGTCACAATTAGGACAGGAGAACCCTCTGACCCTCGGTGTTGTGACTTTCAATATGACTCAACAAAAGCTAATTGAGGATTTACTGGATAATGAATTGGCGAATCATCCTGAGTTAGAGACCTTGAGTAAATCAGGTATTGAGCCTTTATTTGTTAAGAATTTAGAAAATGTGCAAGGAGATGAGCGCGATATTATCGTTTTCTCAATTACCTACGCAAAAGATCAGGATGGTCGCTTATCAATGAATTTTGGTGCGTTAAACCGTCAAGGTGGACAGCGCCGTTTAAATGTAGCAATTACTCGCGCTCGTCAAGGATTACATGTTTTCTCTGCTTTGAGTCCGGAAGAAATTAATTTAGCACGTACTAATAGCGAAGGTGTGAGAGATTTAAAAGATTTCCTCGTTTTTGCTCGAAGTGGTCAGTTGCATTTAAATTATGCTGATCAAAGTAAACACAAGACTAAAAAAGAATTCGTACAGTACCTACAAGCTAAGTTGCAAGAACAAGGCTGGAGTGTGGACGTTGGAGTCGGTCAGGGCGATAGTTGTGTAGATATAGCTATTAAGGATGAGTTGAATTCGGGTAGTTATATTGCAGGTATTATAGTAGATGGTGAAAACTACGCTAAAGCAGCTACGGCAAGAGACCGAGATCAGCTGAGACCAACAGTTTTAAATGGATTAGGCTGGGAGGTTTTATCGGTTTGGACGGTAGATTGGTGGTTAGACCCAGAGCAAAACTTAACTAAATTGGTAAATGTATTAGAAGAGATAAAATCGAAGAAAGACGTTGCTTAAATTCTATAAAACCAGATAAGGGCTGACCTTATCTGGTTTTATCTTTGAAATAAATGGCATCACACCAAAATTTGTCAATGTTATCAAAGTCTTTTTTAGAGAATTTCCAACAGCTTAAGATTGAAAAATTACTTTCAAACCATTCATCTTTGTAGTTGAGGTGAATATAGGTATGAATGGCCTCGGCCGTAAGTTTTTCTAGTTGTAGAACTCTTCTCTGAATGCATCTTTTACTCGAATAAATGAACTTTCTATATTGATCTTCTTGGTATTTGTTTCTTTCCATATTTTTAAATATTACTGATTTTGATTCAAAGCTAAGTCATGGTTATTGTACTTAGCTTTGGTTTTTTGAAAAGGATATATTGAGTTAGACTTCATTTAAAAGCTAATCAACTTTTTATTAATAATGAGTTGTGAAGGGGTTTTATTTTTCAGGGTCTAGATAAACAACACCTAAATTAACTTTTTTATAAGGTCTGAATTCACCTTCATCAGCTTTTATTCTTTTATATTTCTCCTCAGAATAGTCTATATCCTTTACTTTAAACCCATCAAAACTAATATAAATTAAAGCAGCCATGTTAGAGTATGCTTGCATGTCTGGTTTAAAAAAGTAATATTTTTTTGCAATTGGCTTTAATGTGAAGCTACCATCTTTATTTAAAACAAGCTCGGGAGCATCATTTGGAGTTAAACTATTAAATCCAATAAAGCCTTTTTGTTGTCTTAGAGGTTCTTTCGTAGCGTTATTATAAATATAGCCTGTCACCTCCGGAGTAAGATAAATTTCTTTCTGTGAGCAAGCCGTAAGAGTTACCGTCATACAAAAAAAGAGTAGCAATGTTATTATTTTTTTCATTGTTTTGAAGTTCCTAAAAGCCTAAAAGTAACTTATACGAAATTTATCAGTTCAATAAGTAAAAATCTGAGTGTTTCTAATTGGCTGATCAACCAAGTTGTATCTAAACTGCTGCATTAAATCTTTGGAAATTGGTTGAGGTTGTTGTATCTGCATCATCAAAAGCTGTAAAAACTGTCCATGACTAAACACAGCTAAATTCTTTTGGACATAATTTTCATTTAATGCTTTTAACTTCTCATGAAAAGCTTGAACCCGCATATATAGATCTTCAAAAGATTCGGCATCACCGGCATCTTTATGTTGATAATCCATTTTTTCCCAATATGCATTTACCCAAGCTTTACGGTCGTCCATATTGGTATTTTCACATTTACGCTCAGACAAATAGCTAAACTCATGCAAATGTTTATCTACTTCAAAATTGAGATTATATTTTTCTAAGAGTGGGGCGGCGGTTTGATGTGTACGCAAATATTGAGACACAATCACATGATCAATCACGGGCAGTTTTGAACAGAGTGCTTGTGCTTGTTTATGCCCATTTTGACTTAAAGCAATTGAAGCATGCGAAAGGGTCTTACCATTAATATTCGCTTCACTTTCAGCATGTCGGATTAGAAAAATACTCATTTTGATTCCATTAGACTCTTTAGGTCGATGTTTCTCACTTAGAGATTATTAATTTTATAAATTGAGAGTAGGGTAAATCCTTTTACATACCTAAGTATGTGTTATTTCTTTATCAACATATCTTATGAGTAATAGGTAAATTACAGTTTTTTATAATTCTAATTAATAGATTATGCTAACTTATTCCGTATTAAATTTTTTAATTATAAAAAGATGTCAAATATTAAGATTAAAATTTTAAGTATTAACGAGCTTAAAGATTTCAGAACTATCAGACTTTCCGCTTTAAAAAAATCACCAAAAATGTTTGGATCTACCTATGATGCAGAGGTAGAGAGACCTTCAATATTTTTTGAAGCGTGCCTATCAAATTCAATGGTATTTGGTGCCTACTATAAAAATGAAATAATAGGCTTAGCCACATTAACACAAGAGATTGGAGTAAAGCTTTCTCATAAAGCATATTTGTCGAGTGTGTTTATTGAGCCTGAATTTCAACAAAAAGGTATTGCAAGTCATCTACTTAATGCAGTCATTGAATATAGTAAAAAGCACGTTGAACAAATTTTACTTACTGTTGCAGAAGACAATAAAGCAGCAATTCACCTTTATAAAAAACTTGGTTTTCAAATCTATGGAATTGAAGAAAAAGCTCTAAAAGATAATGATGAATATATTGACGAAATTCTGATGAAGCTTTTTGTGATCTAATATTTTTATTATTTCGCCAAAACTAATTCCTGACTTTCATTGTAAAAAGTTAAGGTATAGCTTTTTAAAGTTTTGCCATTCGAACTTATACAAAATTTTCCTGACACTGGAACTTTCCATTCTGATCCAACATTGCTTACCAAGCCAATCCATGCGTGTCCATTAAAAGTAAATACTCGTTCATTTTCTATATGAAAGTCTTCGAAATAAATGGCATCGCACCAAAATTTGTCGGCATTATCAAAGTCTTTTTTAGAGAATTTCCAACAACTTAAAATTGAAAAGTTACTTTCAAACCATTCATCCTTGTAGTTGAGGTGAGTATAGTTATGAATGGCCTCGGCCGTAAGTTTCTCTAATTGTAGAACTCTTCGCTGAATGCGTCTTTTACTCGAATAAATGAACTTTGTGTGTTTTTCTTCTTGGTATTCATTTCTTTCCATAGTTTTAAATATTACTTAGCAATTTGTCTAAAGTTAGTTAGCGTATTCATAAAATTTGAATAGAGGCCGGTTTAGGGGAGAGTCGCTACATATTTTATTAATTCACTTAGAGCCGATTCAACTGAATTAATCGGTACATGTTCAGCATATATAATTTCTTCACTTAAGTTTGGATATATAAAAAATGGATTTTTATGTAACTTAAATAAGAAAAAAATGGATTCTTGATTCCGAACCCCAATTTTTGAAAAATCGTCAAAAGTTTCTTCTAAGGTTAATCTGTAATGCTCAATCAACTCTTGGTTTATGCAGAGATTTTCTAAAAAGTTTTCAATAGTTAAATTATAGTTTTTATGGAAGGGCCCTTGCACTAATGCTTTTAAATCTCCAATAAAGCTAGGCATGTATGTTGGTGAATCTAATGTACCAAATGAAAGCCCATTAATATTGATTGTAAGAGGTAAAAGATTCTTTTGAGGATTGATATTCAGAATAGTAAAAGAAAACTCTTTCGTACCAATTTCAATGTAATTTGGTTCTATCATTTCATCATTAAGTTTTTTAAATAAATATTATACGCATTAAAAAAATGGGAGCAAATAGCTCCCATTTTTAATTTTTGTTCATGTTCTTAGCTATAATTTCCCCAATCTCTAGGAAGATGCCAAGAGTTTGGTTTGAAATTCCAAGTAATAATATTTGAAGGTTCAAACTTTTCGTTTAATATTTTTATCTCAATAACTTGTTCATCGACAAGAGATAAAGTGTGTGGCCCAGTGTCGCTATCATAATCCCAGAAGTGATAACGATCTGCTGTATCTTTTTTAATATTACTGCCCGGTCCTATATCAAATGGAGCACATAAGCGAGTTAAAGGACTTTTATCTTCTTTAGAAAAAAAGGTGACTTCTAGTTTGCTTTTAGTGTTAATAGCCTGAGTAAATATTTCTTTAAATTTCATTATATAAGCCCTTTGTTTATCTTAAAAGATTATCTATTTTTTGATCCCAATCAGGATCGTGAATAATTCTCTTGATTGCTAGATTATTGTTAATAATCTCAGTCTTGGTTTTTTTAGATAGTTGTTCCCAGTCAGAATGATTAAATACATACGTAGCATTATTAGGGCTGTCAGACTCTAAAACTGAGATACTTTTTTGGGGGAAGTGATAAATTACATACCCTTTATATCCACCTACTCCAATAACAATACCACTGTACTGATAGGATCCTATTTTATCTAATCTTTTTTCAATTACTGGTTTGACTGTTTTACTCAATTTAGGTGATATGGTTTGTTTAACTTTATCTTTTAATTCTTCTTGGGTATATGTACCTGCTGGAAGAATTAACCAATTTACGATTTTGAATGTTTGAGGTAATGCTACGAAACCATCTTTAGCTGCTACGTGAAACTCCAAATCCGAGCCGAAAATTTCTAAAGCTAAGTTAAGCTTATGTAAAAATAAAGCTGGATCTTCTTGGCTATCACATTCTATTAATAAAAATTTCTCATTTTGGCTTTCAATACAATTAACATGAATATTTTGAGCAGGAATAGTTTCTCTAGGATAGCGTTGATATGTTCTCCATGCCATGTCTTCAATTTCAACTCTATTATCTCTTCCATGAAACTCATAGCGAGTGTAGTAAAATGCTCTCGTAATGGTTTCTTTAGGTAGGTCTCTCCTAACAATTTCTTTGCCATCTGCATTTATTCTGGAAAATTTTCCGATTTTATTTGGAAGAAATGAATCCCCATCTTCCCATGTATCATTATCGGAAATTTTTTTTAGATGGTCTGAGGTTAAATCTGATAATTTTTTACCAATAGAAATTTCCCCGGAATATTAGCTAAAGAGTCAGGAACCTTTCTGAAGGATTTTTGTTTAAATTGCATTTGTTGCTCATATAAAGTTTCTATCTAACCTATTTATAGGTGATTTGTTTTTATTCAATAGTTAAATTAAAATTTTATTAATTATTTAGAAATTAATTTTATATTACTTATCTCATCCCAAAAAACATCCCATCTTAAGGCTGTTTTTATTGCCCCACTTAACAATAATCCACTCATTATTTAGCCTTTCTTTTCTAATGATTTAATTTAAAACAAATGGCATTTTGCGTGCTTGACTGCAAAAGGGTTGGGCACTATTCTTTGCCTGCTGGCCACATTGCCAGCCGGTCGTCGCGGACCGATTACAACAACATCAGAATTATTCCTTTCTGAGGGATAATTTTGTGTGAGCATCTCCTCGTCTCCTCCCGTAGCGGTAGGACGGGAGAGGGACACCCTCGGGTGTGCTGGTTGTTGTACCAGTCCGCGAACCCTTTCTCGTTCTGCCACCATAATTTCTATCCATGTCGGCAGAACTCCCAATAAAAAGGAGTTGGCTTTGCACATCCAATATTTCTTGGCTCTCAATGCCAAAAGCTATAACGACACAGCTTAAAAAATAAAGCAGCTTGAACGCCTTAAGGTTGTCAGGCTTAAAGTCATTTTTACTTAAAACTTAGCAACAACAAAACTTGAGATGTGCCAAGCACAGTCTTTGTGGCTTTGCTGTGCCTTTTTTTCTCCCAAAAAGGGCACAGGCTTTTTTATCTCTACATACAACAAAAATTTTTATAACGGTAAAACTATGCCAAATTTAGTTCTCCCAACACGTACCTTATATGTTGTAAATAAAGCAATTGATCTGTTTCACCACCGTGGATTTCACCTTATTGGGGTCGATAGAATAGTGAAAGAGTCAGAAATTACGAAAGCGACTTTTTATAATTACTTTCACTCAAAAGAGCGGCTTATTGAAATCTGCCTGATGGTGCAAAAAGAAAAACTCCAAGAGCAAGTAGTCGCAATGGTCGAGTATGACTTAAGCACTCCCCCAATAGATAAACTTAAGAAGCTTTATTATTTACATACCGATTTAGAAGGGCCGTATTACTTATTATTTAAAGCCATATTTGAGATTAAAAATAGTTATCCCAACGCTTATCAATCCGCAATGCGCTATAGAACATGGCTCAAAAATGAAATTTACAGTCAGCTTAGAGTGCTAAACGCGGATGCTTCTTTTACCGATGCCAAGCTATTTGTATATATGGTGGAGGGCACAATCATTCAGCTTTTAAGCTCAGATGGGGCAATCGAGCGGGAAAAGATGTTGGATTATTTTTTAAATTCTTTTGTTAGAAATTTTAGTCCATGTATGTTTACTCATGTCGATGCTAGCAAGTGCTAGCCTGTTCTTCTATGACGGCTTATATGTAAAAGCTAGACGAGTTGTTTTGAAGGGGGGAGAGAAATAATAAATAAAGCCTCCTTAGAAAGGCTGCTTGTGTACAAAAGAATATAAAAACAGCAAGTAACACTTACTCAAGTGTCATTTTAAACTGATTGGTATTTATACAATATAGTTATCAGATCACAAGGATATGAACTAATGAAATTTCTAAAATTTTTAACTTTTAGCACGATTCTTACCTTATCCGCACATACCTATGCGACAGTGGGTGGTGGACAAAAAATTGAAGTATTGGGCTATCAGCAAAAAGAGAAGAAACTTTATGTATTAAGACATTATGAAGATGGCCGAGGACGCCTACCACAACTATATTATTATCTATTAAATAGTAAATCGCCTGATAAACTGATTGAAGTTAAATCTCTCTATATCAATCCAAAAACACATAAGATTGATTATGATCAAGATAGTACAGCGTTTAATAAGGCACTTAATAAAATTAAAAGGAATTTAACCCCCTTAGTCGTAAGTAATAGTAAGACTGTAAAAATTCAAACGTTAAAAACTCATCAGAATCAGGTATCGTCTTGGTTTGATCCTTCAGGAAAGATCACGCAATATAAAACAGAATATGTTGTAAAATCGCCGTCTTTACAAAGTAAGACCCATGTTGCGGTTCATTACAGCAAAGCAATAAAAATTTCCCAAAATTATAGTGTGCCTAAACAAAATAAGAGGTTGGTTGTCGTTAAATATTTGGGGGTTCCAGAAGAAACTGGTTACGATATTGAAGACCCTGTTTTACTACTACCTATAAAAAAATAAGCTTAAGCGAAAATTATTTTCTTGGTTCAAAAGGACGACAGGATAAGAAGTCCTGCGTATTTTATAGGATAAAACTTTTCTTTATAAATGCAGCTATATAATTTACACAGGATGAAGAATGAATAATTTGAATTTTAAAACGCTAAAGAAGTACTGGCTGCGATTCGTGGGTATTGCTGTAATCGCAGGCGCTTTAGTATTGGCATTTGCTTGGACCGCTGGTCTATTTGGACATCGAACAACATCCAAAACTTTTTTGGGTGATACATTAAAAAACTTTGATCCCGGATATCGACGTGCACATGGTAAAGGTATTTGTTTTGATGGCACTTACCATAGTAATGGTGCGGCAGCAGCACTCTCTAAAGCCACTGTATTTGCCAAGTCTGATATACCAGCAATTGGCCGATTTTCTATTGGAAGCGGTAATCCGCATGCGGCAGATAATTCTACCGCAACAGTGAGTATGGCTTTATTACTTTCTCCAGCCGATCATTCACAGTGGCGTATGAAATTAAACAACTTTCCTTATTTCCCGACGCGAAATGCTGAAGGTTTTTTGGCGCAGCAAAAAGCATTTAAACCGGTTCCGTCTACTGGTAAACCTGATCCAGCCCTTGTTGAGGCGTTTTTAAAAGAATATCCCGAAGCGCGTAAGTCTATTGAGCAAAAGGCCAAGATGCCATTAACCGGTAGTTTTAGCGGTGCAGAATTTTATGTTGTAAATGCCTTTATATTGCGAGCGGCCAATGGACAAGAACAGCTAGTCCGTTGGTCTATGCGTCCTCATTCAAAATTTATTAGTCTGACCAAAGAACAACGTGATCAAGCTGATCATGATTTCTTATTTAAAGACATCAAAAAACGTTTGGCTGAAGGACCGCTCTATTGGGACTTGGTTTTGCAACTTGCCGAGCCGGGAGACCCGGTGAATGACCCATCTCAGCCTTGGCCAAAAGACCGTAAAGAAGTTATAGCCGGAACATTAGAAGTGAAAAATGTGACTGATCAGGTAAATGGCGCATGTCGTGATATTAACTTTGACCCAACTTTGGTGCCACCGGGAATTGAGTTATCAGATGACCCAGTACTCGCAGCACGAGCGGCGATCTATTCACAGTCTTACAATGCTCGATTACGTGAAATTGGATTTGGCAAAGCAACGGATGCCGTGGGCAAATAGGAGAGATGAACTATGCAAAATAAATCTAACGATAATGCTCCACGTCATTTTAATTTGACTGCGCGAATACTGCATTGGCTTATGGCGGCAGCAATTCTGGCTATGCTATTTATTGGGGTAGGAATGACCACCTCAATGACTTGGCGTCCGTGGTTAATCAATATTCACCGTCCTTTAGGAATCGCAATCTTATTATTGGTCATCATAAGATTAATAAATCGACTCTGTTATCCAATTCCACCTTTGCCGCCGACTGTACCGCGCTGGCAGGCGTTTCTTGCCCATGCATCACATTGGCTACTTTATATTTTGATGTTTAGTTTGCCATTGCTCGGATGGGCGACGCTATCGGCAGGTAATTGGCCTGTCACTTTATTTCCGGGTTGGGATCTTCCACCTATAGCACCAACCAACTCTACGTTTTACGCTTGGTTCCGTACTCTACACGGAATTTTGGCTTGGCTATTATTTGCTGTCGTCATTGGTCATTTATCTGCTGCATTATTACATGCATGGATTTATCGCGATGGCGTATTTTCGAGTATGGCTTTGGGGCCTTCTTCTAAAAAAGAAGAAGCTGATTAGTTTGCTTGAAATTTTTTCGATTGAACGATGAGTTAATGGTGAGGTTTTTATAAGGTTTATTTAAAACATATAAATAAGCTCGCCGATATAACGACTTAAAATAGAATTGATTTCTCAAGTTGAGAAATCAATTCAGCAATTTAGATTCCTTCAACAAAACTCACCATGACATCACAGCAGCCTTGGCGTTTACTTTTGGCAAGCTGATATTCAGGTGAAAAATAACATTCACGTGCAGTTTCCATATCTGGAAACTCAATCACCACGTGGCGTTCAAACTCTTGTCCTTCTAAGACTTCAGAGGCACCGCCACGCGCAAGAAACTTGGCACCATACTTTTGAAAAGCTTGCGGAGCAGTGGCCATATATTGTTTGTATTGTTCCATATCATGAATGGTGACATGAGCAATCCAGTACGCAGACATATCGTATTTCCCTATAACTTATTCAATAAAGGTCTATTTACCTTTTCCTAAAATTTGTGATTTCAAGCATCTAAAATATTTTTTGCGACAGCAGCAGCTTCAGCAATATGTTCAGCAACAGCTTGTTTTGCCTTTTCAGGGTCTTTGTGAAGATAGATGGCCTCACACATATTTTTAATACGTTGATAACCTGAAATTTCACGCTTTGTCGATTTCATGGTCATGGCACGAAGACGGCTAATTCGACCGTTTAAACGTTGAACCACTTCCCAAGCAATATGGTGATTGGCTGTTGTAAAGATGGTTTGATAAAGCTGGGTTGAGGTCGCAATAATGAGATTGATGTCATCGGCGGCAAATGCAGCTTTAAGATCTTCTAATAGAAGTTTTAATTTTTCAGCAGTTTTTTCATCTAGATTTTTAGTGCAGTCAACCACAGCACTTTGCTCTAACAAAAGACGAATTTCATAAATTTGTGAAGCGATGTCCCAGTTAAGTAGTGAAACAATAGGGCCTTTGTTTGGCAAAATCTCGACTAAACCTTCTGCTTCCAAATAACGAATCACTTCGCGAACTACAGAACGGCTCACGCCAAGTTCTTCACATAACGTTCTTTCAACCAATCTTTTTCCTGAAGGGAAATAGCCCGTAATAATGGCATTACGCACTTTATCTAAACACAGCTCTCGTAAAGTTACGGGCGGGTTTTCAATTTTAAGATTCATAGGTAATTAAATTTTCCTGTTTTTTAACATGTTGAGTTTCATTACATGTTTTTCAATAAAAATTAGCATAGCAAACTCTTGCTTTTTTTTCAGTATGTATTATGGTATACCATAATACGAATGACAAGATAATTTACTTGCAAGGAAGAGCAATGGAACTCATACGTAAAACTGTGCTTCATGTAGAAACCACTTATGTAGATGGCGGCAAAGAAGCAGCCAAGCCTTTAAAAATGGTGGCAGCAGCAGCGGTGATTAAAAATCCGTGGGCAGGGCAAGGTTATGTAGAAAACCTAACACCGGAAATTCGTCGCATTGCGCCGATCTTAAGTGAGCACTTAACCAAGCTTATTCTTGATGAAGTCGGTTCGGGCGAAGCCGTTGAAGCTTTTGGTAAAAGTGCAGTGGTGGGCTTAAATGGTGAACTTGAGCATGCATCAGCTTTAATTCATACCTTACATTTTGGTAATACTTACCGTAGCGCTGTCGGTGCGAAATCTTATTTGGCATTTAACAATACCCGTGGCCCAGCAAATGCGCCGATTTTAATTCCAATGATGGATAAAAATGACGAAGGCCGCCGTTCTCATTACTTAACATTGCAATTTGCAATTCCAGATGCACCTGCTGCCGATGAACTGGTTGTTGTGATTGGTGCAGCAACAGGTGGTCGACCACATCATCGTATTGGTGATCGTTATAAAGATTTGGAAGAGTTAGGTCATGATGTCAAAAACCCTGCAGCTGTCAAATAACCGTATTGCTCACTATTTTGAGCAAGGCGAAGGAGAGCCTCTGGTTCTGATCCATGGAGTGGGAATGCAAGCTGCGGCATGGTATCCACAAATTGAATATTTTTCTAAACATTATCATGTGATTTCAGTAGATATGCCGGGACATGGTCAAAGCACCAAATTACCGGCAGACGCAAAATTACAAGATTTTGTTGAATGGACCATCGAATTTATTACAGCCTTAAATTTAGGCCCGGTAAATTTAGCAGGGCATTCAATGGGCTCGCTAATTACCACAGGCGTCAGTGTTACCCGTCCTGATTTAGTTAAACGGATGGCTGTACTCAATGGTGTGTATAAACGGACACCACAGGCACGTCATGCAGTCATCCAAAGAGCTGAAGAGTTAAAAACAGGCCGTATTGATGTTGAAACTCCGCTACAACGCTGGTTTGGTGAAAGTGAAGTCGAGCGTATAGCAGCTGCCAAAGTGAAAACTTGGCTCGAAAATGTTGACTTATCTGGTTATACCACTGCGTATTCTGCGTTTGCACAAGGCGATGAAACCTATGCAGATGACTGGTCAAAGATCACTTGTCCTGCTTTGGTGTTGACCGGTACGGATGATCCGAACTCAACTGCAGAAATGGCAATACAAATGGCAAAACAGGCAAAGCATGGCACTGCAATTGTCATTGAAAATGAACGTCACATGGTGAACTTAACTGCACCTGACAAAGTGAATAATGCAATGCAAGCGTGGTTGGAAACCAGCGTTTAATTTGCCACACATTGCTGAAGGAATATAACAATGAGTGAAATGGATACTATTAATAAAATGCGTGAACTTCGTGATGCCTTCGGGTCATTTATGACAGGCGTTACGGTGGTCACAACCTGTAAAGAAGATGGAACGCCACTTGGCTTTACAGCGAACTCTTTTGCTTCGGTGTCTTTGGACCCAGCTTTACTTCTAGTGAGTATTGCCAAGACATCAAGCAATTATCATAACTTTGCAAATACCACTCATTTTGCAATTAACATTTTGGCAGAAGAGCAAAAGGATGTTTCAAATACCTTTGCTCGTCCAAGCGAAGATCGTTTTGCAAATATTTCATGGTCAAAAAGCGCTTGCCAGAACCCGCTGATCGATCATGTCAGTGCATGGTTTGACTGTACAACCTACCAAGTTGTCGATGCAGGTGACCATGCCATTTTAATTGGTAAAGTTGAAGATTTTGCTTCGACCGGTTTTGCAGGACTTGGTTATTATCGTGGTGGATATTTCACACCAGCCAAACTTTCTGCCGAGGTGATCTCTGGCCCTAAAGTGGTGATGAGTGCCATTATCGGACATGAAAATACCATTTTGCTTGAAGAAACTGCCGATCATAAATGGACTATTCCGCATGTCATGGTAGATAAAGACGGTGCAGATAAAGCGCTCGAGAAAATCTTTGCACAATATCAGCCAGATGCTTCTGCCAACTTCATTTACTCTGTATATGAAAACGTTGAAAACCAGCAGCAATATATTTCATTTTTATGCAACACACCTGTAGCTCAAGCCACTAAAGGTCAGTTTGTCGATTTAAATGATCTTGAGAAACTTGAGTTTGTAGACAGCGCTTTAGAAAGTATGCTGATGCGCTATCGCAAAGAAAACCATTTGAAAACTTATGGTGTTTATTACGGAAATCAGACAACAGGTACAGTTCGTCAAATCGTTAAAGAGGAAGTTTAATCATGCGTTTTTCATTATTCGTGCATATGGAACGTGTTTCTGATCAGCAAACTCAGAAGCAGCTTTATGATGAAATGATTGAGCTTTGTCAGATTGCAGACCGCGGCGGTATGCATGCGGTTTGGACAGGTGAGCACCACGCCATGAACTTTACCATTGCACCAAACCCATTTTTAAATCTGGTCGATTTAGCGAATAAAACCAAAAATGTTCGTTTAGGTACAGGCACGGTGGTAGCGCCATTCTGGCATCCGATTAAACTTGCAGGTGAAGCTGCAATGACCGACATTATTACCAATGGCCGTTTAGATATTGGTATTGCTCGTGGTGCTTATTCGTTTGAATATGAACGTATGGTTTCGGGCATGGATGCATGGAGTGCAGGTCAGCGTTTACGTGAAATGATTCCCGCAATTAAAAACCTTTGGAAAGGCGATTATGAGCATAACGGGGAATTTTGGCAGTTTCCAAAAACGACTTCGGCGCCTCAACCGCTTCAACAACCGCATCCACCAATTTGGGTTGCTGCCCGTGATCCAAATAGCCACGAATTTGCTGTGCAAAATGGCTGTAATGTACAGGTAACGCCTTTACATTTAGGTGACGAAGAAGTTGAAAAACTCATGGGACATTTCAATGCAGCTTGTGAAAAGTTCAGTGATGTACCGCGTCCGGAAATTATGTTGCTCCGCCATACCTATGTGGCAGATAGTGAAGAAGATGCTCAACTGGCAGCAGATGAAATCAATACCTTCTATAACTATTTCGGCGCTTGGTTTAAAAATGAGCGTGAAATTCATCAAGGTTTAATCGCACCTTTAAGTGCTGAAGAAATTGCTGCACATCCTTTTTATACACCTGAGGCGATGCGCAAAAATAACGTGATTGGACAAGCCCAAGAAGTCATTGACCGCTTAAAAGCTTATGAAGCAATGGGCTATAACGAATATTCTTTCTGGATTGATACGGGCATGAGCTTTGAACGTAAAAAAGCCTCATTAGAACGTATGATCAATGAAGTTATGCCGGCATTTGCATAGAGGCGAATATCATGACAGCAGATTTTCAGCTTTATATTAATGGTCAGTTTGAATCTGGTGCAGCGACATTTGAAAGTATTAATCCTGCAACAGGTGAAGTTTGGGCACACATGCCGGAAGCTCGAACCGATGAAGTCAACCGAGCAGTTCAAGCGGCATCTCAGGCATTAAAAGCACCGGAGTGGGCAGGTTTAACGGCCTCCCAGCGCGGTAAATTGCTCTATAAGTTGGCTGATTTAATTGAAAAAGCTGCACCGCAACTTGCCCAAATTGAAACCAGTGATACGGGCAAAATTATTCGTGAAACATCGAGCCAGATTGCCTATGTCGCTGAATATTATCGCTACTATGCAGGTATTGCCGACAAATTAGAGGGTAGTTTTCTACCGATTGATAAGGCAGACATGCAAGCATGGATTGTTCGTGAACCAGTAGGCGTGGTTGCTGCAATTGTTCCTTGGAACAGTCAGTTATTTTTATCGGCAGTAAAGGTTGGTCCAGCTTTAGCGGCAGGTTGTACCGTCGTGTTAAAAGCCTCTGAAGACGGCCCTGGACCATTATTGGCTTTTGCTAAATTGGTCCATGAAGCGGGTTTTCCGGCTGGAGTGGTCAATGTGATTACCGGTTTCGGGCCTGAATGTGGCGCCGTGTTGAGTAGTCATCCTGATGTTGCCCATGTTGCGTTTACAGGTGGTCCAGAAACGGCACGGCACATTGTGCGTAACTCGGCTGAAAATCTTGCAAAAGTTTCACTCGAATTAGGTGGCAAATCACCATTTATTGTATTTGCTGATGCAGATATTCAAAGTGCGGTAAATGCTCAGGTCGCTGCTATTTTTGCTGCTACTGGGCAAAGTTGTGTAGCAGGTTCACGCTTACTGGTTGAAGAAAGCATTAAAGATGAATTTGTTCAACGTTTAGTTGAGCGCGTACAAACTATAAAAATTGGTTTACCTCATGAAATGGCAACCGAGTTTGGACCACTTTGTACTTTACGCCAACGTCAAAAAATCGAGCAAGTCGTTGCAAGTTCAATCCAGCAAGGGGCAAAACTTCTTACTGGCGGTAAAAGCCTTGAGCGAGCAGGTTATTACTATCCACCGACCATTTTAGATTGTACCGATGCACCTCAAGCAGATTGCATTACCACAGAACTATTTGGTCCGGTGTTATCGGTAGATAGTTTCAAAGATGAAGCGGAAGCTGTGCAAAAAGCCAATAGTACGCCTTACGGGCTGGCAGCAGGCGTTTTTACCACCAATTTAAGCCGTGCGCACCGTATGACAAAAGTCATTGGGTCGGGAATTGTTTGGTTAAACACTTACCGAGCGGTTTCTCCACTTGCGCCTTTTGGTGGACATGGGCTTTCGGGACATGGGAGGGAAGGTGGCGCAAATGCAGTTCTAGATTACACCACCACCAAAACAGTTTGGTTACGTACCTCAGATGAGCCAATTGATGACCCATTTGTCATGAGATAAGTCATGACTTGAGGTATGAAAATATAACGGGATTTTAATTTCAAGGATGAAAAAATGAATCAGTCAAACTTAGCAATCGCCTAAAGCTTTAAATAGTTGAAAACGTAAAACTAGATGTATCGATGCTTAATCAAGTATTGATTGGACTGGCTTTACCTTTTTCTTGGCTAAAACAACACAAACAGAGGTATGAGCTGTTTGTAAAAGGAAATAAAAAGATGAAGCCGAGTCATATTGAAATGACTTTGGCTGGGCAGATTTTTTGATGTTGAGGAAATGAATTCCTCAAAGAGAGATTAAGGATATGAGCCAAAACGAAAATAGCAATAATGCTTTCGCTATCGAAAGTCATTCTATTGATTATGTTGCTCCCTCTGAACGTAATGGGAAAGTTCGCGATCTATTCACATTATGGTTTTGTACCAATATTGCACCGCTTGCCGTGATTACGGGTGCAATGTCAATTTTAACCTTTAACCTCAATATTGTAAGTGCATTGCTTGCGATCTGCTGCGGACATTTTTTTGGCGCAGCGATTTTAGCTTTAACCTCTGCACAAGGCCCACAGGTCGGCATTCCTCAAATGATTCAGAGCCGCGCACAGTTCGGGCGTTATGGGGCATTGCTGGTAGTACTGTTTACCACCCTCATTTATTTAGGTTTTTTCATCTCTAACATTATTTTGTCAGGCAAAACCCTTCATACCGTTGTTCCTGCTATTCCTGTGCCGACTGCGACCGTGATTGGTGCGATTGCAGCAACCACAATAGGCGTGATCGGTTACCACTTTATTCATAAGTTCAATAAAATCGGAACTTGGTTTATGGGTGGTTCGTTGCTCATTGGCCTCATGATTATGGTGCCGCATATTAATGCAGATGTACTCGCTAAAGGCTCTTTCAATATGAAAGGCTGGTTTGCCATGTTTGGTTTGTGTGCGGTATGGCAAATTAGTTTCTCGCCTTATACCTCAGACTATTCACGATATTTGCCGAAGTCGATTGGTATTTATAAGCCATTTATCTTTACCTATTTAGGCGCATCGTTAGGAACAATTTTTGCGATGGCATTTGGGACGATTGCGGTCAGTATTGGCTCAACGGCAGATGCCATGGAAGCAGTAAAGTCAGGTACTGGACTGTTCGGTTATGTTCTTATGATTTTGTTCTTATGCAATATCATTGGTCACAATGCCATGAACCTATACGGCGCGGTTCTGTCGTGTATTACCTCTATTCAGACTTTTGCAGGGCAGTGGATGCCAAGCCGAAATATCCGAGTCGTGTTATCAATCATTGTGTTAGTTCTAGCGACTTTAACGGCGCTTTGGGCATCAAGTAACTTTATTAGTTTCTTCTTGAATGTGATTTTTGCTCTGTTATTTATTTTGGTGCCATGGGTGTCTATTAATTTACTAGATTTCTATGTGGTAAATAAAAAGTCTTATGACATTCAATCCATCTTTGCACGTGATGGTGGTATTTACGGCAAATTTAATGCAAAAGCGCTTACGGCTTATTTCATTGGGATTGCGGTACAAATTCCGTTCTTAAAAAATGCGTTTTTCACAGGTGCATTGGCTGATGTAATTCCGGATGCGGATATTTCATGGGTCATTGGTTTGGTGGTGAGTCTGGTGGTGTATTACGTCTTTAATCTAGGAAAGATTAAATGTTCTGCACCTGCATTAAACGCAAAATTACCTCAATAAGCATTGTAGTGAAAGGAATCCGACAATGAAAAAAAGCTATTTACAAGTGGCTCTAAGCACAGCATTGATGGCTGTAATCTATCCGAGTTACGCAGGTGTAAGTTTTGGAAATAGCGATGGTGAATACGGCAAGCTCACCGTATCAGGCTATGTTCGCGCTAACTATCAAGATAAACACTATGGAGAGTCTGCTTCTGATCAAAAAATTCGTTTTGATGCTGCGCAGTTAAAACTGGACTACGAGCGTGGACCGTTATTTGGTCATGCGGAATATCGTTGTTATCAATATGACCATCTATGTGATTTTTCAACCTTAATTGATGGTTATGTAGGGTACAAATTAAATAAAACAGATCAGGTGGTGGCAGGTGTTCAGCCGATTCCATTTGGACCGGGACGTTTTTGGGGTAATAGCCTATATGGAAGTATGAGCACAACCGCAGGTTTAGAAGATGTTCATAATCTTGGTTTGAATTATCATTTTGAATTGCCGACAGCAACCAAGTTTGATGTGGGGTATTTTGCGGTAGATGGTGGGAACTACACAGGTTCTACCCAAGATTCAGGTCGCTACACTGCAAATTATGTGAGTTCAGACGATCCGAATAAAACCGATTTGCAAGAAAAGAACATGTGGGTAGGCCGAGTGACTCAAGATATAAATCTTGGAATTAATGGTTTAACCACACAGCTGGGTGGCTCCTATTGGACATCCGATATTGAAAATAAAACTGCTTCGAGTGATGGGCGCCGTCATGCATGGGCACTTTTTGGTAAAGCCAATTATGGCAATTTAAATGTGACCCTTACTGGCGGTAAAAATGATGTAACTAATCAGGATCAGCTTAATCCTAATCAGTCACTCATGGGGTCCTACGACACCGAATATTATGTAGCTAACAAAGGAACATTCTATACAGCAGATGTTGGTTATTCTTTCAAAAATGTTAAGCAAATCGGAAACATTACGCCGTACTTTATGTACAGCCATTACGATAAAGATCAGGACAGTATGAAAGATTCGATTCGTAATATTATTGGTGTGTCTATTGACCATAAACAGCTATCTTTGGTGGCTGAATACATCATGAGTAAAAATGACCCATTCATTGGTGGGACTCAAGATTCATTGGCAAAAGGGGATGATAACCAGTGGAATAAGTTGCTTAACTTAACGCTGTTTTATTATTTCTAAAGACATTTAAACATTCGGGCATACCGAAAATTTTTTTAAATTAATTTTTGGTATGCCATAATACAAAGTTGATGGTGAGCTATTTAATTTATGTATCGCTCGACTATCAATGCAGAAGATCTCAACAGGATAATGATCATGCAGCTTAATGAACTCGCTTTATTTCGTCAGCAAGCTTTTGTTGCTGGAAAGTGGTGCGATGCAGACCATCAACAAACATCCGAAATTTTAAATCCAGCGACATTAGAGGTTATTGGTACTGTCCCAAATATGGGCAAGGCTGAAGCCGAGCGTGCCATTGAAGCTGCCAAAGAAGCTTGGCCGCTATGGAAAAATAAAACAGCAAAAGATCGATCAATTATTTTAAAAAAATGGTTCGATTTAATCATTTCAAATGCAGATGAATTGGCTTTTATTTTAACGAGTGAGCAAGGAAAGCCCTTAGCTGAAGCCAAGGGTGAAATTTTATATGCTGCCAGTTTTATTGAATGGTTTGCCGAAGAAGCAAAACGAGTGTATGGAGATATTATTCCAAGCCCATATCCAGATGCTCGTATTGTTGTAAATAAACAGCCTATTGGCGTCATTGCAGCTATTACGCCGTGGAATTTTCCCGCTGCTATGATTACGCGTAAGGTTGCTCCAGCCTTGGCGGCAGGTTGTCCTTGTATTGTAAAACCAGCACCAGAAACGCCTTTTACTGCTTTGGCCTTAGTGGACTTAGCTGTGCAAGCGGGCGTGCCTGCTGAAATTTTTAGTGTGATTACAGGTGATGCAGTTCATATTGGTGATGCAATTTTTGAAAGTGATGTCGTACGCAAATTTACTTTTACGGGTTCAACACCAGTTGGCAAAATGTTGCTTGAGCGTTCAGCAAAAACCTTAAAAAAAGTTTCATTAGAGTTGGGTGGTAATGCGCCGTTTATTGTATTTGATGATGCCGATTTAGATGCAGCAATTGAGGGAGCACTCATCGCCAAATTTAGAAATGCAGGGCAAACCTGTGTCTGCGTCAATCGATTCTTAGTGCAGGCGGGTATTTATGAAAAATTTATTGCTGCCTTAAGCCAAAAAATCCAAAACTTTAATATTGGTAATGGATTAGAAGCTGGGCATGACATTGGGCCATTAATTAATGCCAATGCGGTGAAAAAAGTTGAAGCTCATATTCAAGATGCATTAGATAAAAATGGTCGTCTTGTGATTGGTGGTAAAAGGCATACTGCGGGTGAATTATTTTTTGAACCGACACTAATTGCAGATGTTACCGCTGATATGGATGTGGCAACCCAAGAAACGTTTGGTCCGCTAGCAGCTGTATTTAAATTTGAAACCGAGCAACAAGCAGTTGAAATGGCAAATGCAACTGAATTTGGTTTAGCCGCATATTGTTATACCAAAGATTTAGGCCGTGCTTGGCGAATGAGTGAACAGCTTGAGTATGGCATGGTCGGAATTAATAAAGGCCTTATTTCAAATGAAGTTGCGCCTTTTGGTGGAATTAAACAGTCTGGTTTGGGGCGTGAAGGTTCTAAATACGGTATTGAAGATTATCTGGAAATTAAATACACCTTGTTTGGAGGATTGAATATATGAGTAATGAAAAATTTGAAAAGGGTTTAGCAATCCGCAAACAAGTTCTTGGTGAAGAATATGTAAATAATTCAATCAACAATGCCGATGAATTTAGCCTTCCTCTTCAAGAATTAGTCACTGAATATTGCTGGGGAGCTGTTTGGGGGCGTGAAGAGTTAAGTAAGCCTGAGCGCAGTTTAATTAACTTGGCAATGATCTCAGCTTTAAATCGTCCGCATGAATTAAAACTACATGTTAAAGGTGCACTTCGAAATGGTGTACCTAAAGAGAAAATTCGTGAAGTGCTTTTGCAGGTTGCAATTTACTGTGGCGTCCCTGCTGCTGTAGATAGCTTTCGAATTGCTAAAGAGGCAATTAAAGAATTTGAATCTGAGCAATAAACGTTGCCTTTAAATAATTAAAAAAGGCCTTGTTCAAGTGGACGAGGCCTTATTTATTTTAAGCTTGTTTGTTAAGTTTAGAGGGTAAATGCTGCGCCAAATAATCAATTGCAAGGCGGGTTTTTAGTGGCATAAAAGGCAGTGTAGGCCATACCAAATGAATCGGAAAAGCAATGCTAGACATGGTGTCTAACACTTGTACCAGCTTACCGTCCTGTAATTCATTTTGACTGAGCCAGTCGGGTAGCCAAGCGATACCAGCTCCAGCAAGCGCTGCATTTTTAATAGCTTGTAGATCATTTAAAAGAAGTTTTGCTTTCGGTTTAATAAATAAAGGCTCGTCATTTTCCTTTTGAAGTCGCCATTTCTGCATTTGACCAAAATGCGGATCGGCAATCGTGGCGTGATGCTCTAAGTCTTCAATATGTTCTAAAGGACCTGTTTTATTTAAATAGTCAGGTGAGGCACAAAGTAGCATTCGATGCTCACCAATCGGTTTGGCAACGAGCTGAGTGGTGTCAGGCAATGCCCCGATTCTTATACATAAATCAAAACCTTCTTCGATCAAGTCTACATTTCGGTCATTAAATGAAATTTCTAACTGTAAGTCCGAATGGTGCTGAGCAAATTTAACCATGAGCGGGGCAGCAAAAAGTTGCCCGAACAGAACTGGCACAGACATTCTTAATCGGCCTGTTGCGTTAATTTTGCCTTGGTCTAATAAAGCCGCCGCATTTTGTATTTCACTTAACGCTCGACGGCTATGTTCATAAAACAAAGCGCCTTCGTCAGTCATGCTCAGTGAACGTGTTGTTCTTTTAAATAGAGCCACACCAAGCTGTTCTTCCAGCCGAGCAATATTTTTACTTATAGCTGAGCGAGTTAAATGCAATTGCTCGGCAGCTTTAACAAAACTTCCAGCTTCAGCCACAGTCACAAATATAGAAATTGCACTTAGCTCATGTTGCATGATTGTTGCCTAAAAGGAACCAATATAAAGAAATAATATCATCACTGTTGAATTTATTGTGGAGTTAATATGGCTTCATCAAAAACGTGGAGACAGTCATGGCTAAAATATTGGTATTAAAATCCAGCATTATGGGTGAGGGTTCACAAACCAATCGTCTAATCGATGTAATGCTTGAACACCGTAAAGACCAAGGTTTGCAAGATGACATTACCATACGCAATTTAGCTGAAATGAACTTGCCTGTATTAGATTTAGAAATCTTTCAGGCGCTTCGTGGGGCTGAAAATGTAAATCAAGACATTCAACGAATCGTTGCTTTGTCTGATGAATTAATTGCTGAATTAAAAAGCGCTGATTTATTGGTCATTGGCGCACCCATGTACAACTTAAATGTCCCGACTCAACTTAAAAACTGGTTTGATTTGGTGGCACGAGCAAGACAAACATTCCGCTACACCGAAACTTATCCTCAAGGTTTGGTTGAAGGCGTAAAAGCGGTGGTGGTAAGTAGTCGGGGTGGTATTCATGTCGGCCAAGAAACTGAGGCAGTCACGCCTTATCTCAAAGCAGTGTTAGGGCTAATGGGCATTCATGACGTCGATTTTATCTATGCAGAAGGCTTAGACATGCAGGCCTATCGCAGCAATGCTTTAGATTTGGCAAGCCAGCAAGTTAAAGAATTCGCTATTTAAAATTATGAGTTAAAACTCTTGTACCTCTAATTGATGACAAGAGTTTCTAAGTCTATTTAAATTACATTTCTAAGTTCATTTGCCGTGTTGCGTAGCAATGGCAAAATTTGCTGAACCAAATAATCTTCTTGTATGCGGTTGGTTTGAGACATGCAGTTAAGTGCTGCCACTGCTTGACCTTGTGCATTAAAAACGGGCACGGCAATCGCAATTACACCAAGTTCATGTTCTTCTTTAGAAAGACAATAATCCGATAACGAAATACCCTTAAGCACTTCAAAAAACTTTGACTCATCTACTATGGTAAAAGGCGTTAAGCGTTTTAAACCGTAATTTTTTACCCACGTATGTTGGGCTTCTTCAGGTAGTGCTGCCAGCAATACTTTACCCGTGGAAGTGGCATGGGCAGGGAGACGGTTTCCTAAATGCATGCCATAAGGGCTAACGCGCAAATTATCTTGCTGTGGTAAATAACTACGGGCAATCGGCACCACTTCGTTATCGTCTAACACCACAATCGAAAAAGTCAGCGACGTCTGCGCGCACAAAAGATTTAAAAATGATTGAGCAACTTTAGGCAGGTGGGCAGAGCTTAGATAAGAACTCGAAAAGCGCAGCACGCGATGAGTGAGCCAAAAGTAATGTTCATCGGTTTCTAAATAGCCTAAGTATTTTAAAGTTTTTAGGTAACGCCTTGCCGCTGTACGACTAATACCTGTTCGTTCTGCCACTTGAGTGACATTAAGCCGCTGGCGATCTGTTCCAAAAGCTTCCAATAAAGCCAAGCCTTTTGCTAATCCTGCAATGTAGTCATCTTGACGAATTTTCTCATGCGAGTTCGGGTGCTCTAGAAAAGCATCGAGAGAAGGCATCCTTTCATTCCTGTTATTTTGGTTGTTTCTGTCCGCTATTCGGACAAACTAAATGATAAACGGTTATTTTCGTCTTGAATACATAGTGAACAAAACTTAAAGCCAGTAATTTAAAAGTCAGGATGAAACAAGGATGAAGTTATGGATATTTTAAAGACACAGGTTGCAATTATTGGTTCTGGACCAGCAGGGTTATTGCTTGGGCAACTTCTATATAAAGCTGGAATTGATCATATTATTGTTGAGCAACGTAGTGCTGAATATGTGGCTTCACGGATTCGCGCAGGAATTTTAGAGCAAGTTTCAGTCGACTTACTAAAACAAGCAGGCGTTGACCAAAACTTAAAAGAAAAAGGATTACCGCATTCAGGCATCGAAATCTTAACCAATGGTGAATTGCATCGAGTTGATTTGGCTGCACTCACAGGTGGTAAACAAGTGACTGTATATGGTCAGACCGAAGTCACTAAAGATTTAATGGCTGCGCGTGAAGCAGAGCAGCTCACTTCATATTATGAAGCTCACAATGTACAAGTGAAAGATTTCTACACTGCACCAAAAGTTGAGTTTGAGTACCAAGGTAAAGCCTTTCAAATTCAGTGTGACTTTATAGCAGGTTGTGATGGCTATCATGGTGTCTGCCGTGCCAGTGTGCCTGAAGATAAAATTAAGACCTTTGAAAAAGTTTATCCGTTTGGCTGGTTAGGGGTGTTGGCCGATGTGCCACCTGTAGCTGATGAACTCATTTACGTACAGTCAGAGCGGGGATTTGCTTTATGTAGTATGCGCTCAGAAACACGTAGCCGTTATTATTTACAAGTCCCTTTAACAGATCACGTCGAAGACTGGTCGGATGAAAAGTTTTGGGATGAGTTAAAAAACCGCCTAGATCCTGAAAGCCGCGAAAAGCTAGTGACAGGACCTTCTATTGAAAAAAGTATCGCGCCGTTACGTAGCTTTGTGACCGAGCCAATGCGTTTCGGAAAACTATTTTTAGCAGGTGATGCTGCGCATATTGTTCCACCGACTGGAGCAAAAGGCTTAAATCTCGCTGCATCTGATATTGCTTATTTATCAAGTGCGCTTGTTGAATATTATGTCGAAGGTTCCGAGCAAGGTATAAATGAATACTCAGAGAAATGCCTACAACGCGTATGGAAAGCAGAGCGTTTTTCTTGGTGGATGACTCATTTATTGCATCGTTTTGAAACTGAAAGTGAGTTTGACCATAAGATTAAACAAGCCGAGTTGAGTTATGTACTTGGCTCGATTGCAGGTAAAACAACCTTAGCTGAAAACTATGTCGGATTGCCTTATGAAATTAAGCAAATTGATAGTTTTAAGCACGCAAGCTAAAGACTAAGTAAAAATAAAAAGGGCATGAAAATGCTCTTTTTTATAGAAAAATTTAAGTGGGCCGTACTAGCTTAAGAGATTGTTTTGCTTAAAAGATCAGCATTAATAAAAGCTTTTGTCATATTTTTTCAGTATATTGCTATTAATTTCTTTATTTATAAATTCTAAGTTTGTATGGAACAGGACCAAGCACGCATACCTAAATATATTCCTATTCGCGATGCAATTGCCCATGATATTGAATCTGGCGTATTAGAAGCCCACGCAAAACTCCCTTCGGAAAGAGTACTTTCTGAACAATTCCAAACCACACGAGTGGCTGCACGTGAAGCTTTACTGGCTTTGGAAACTGATGGCCTGATTTATCGTTTAGACCGCCGTGGTTGGTATGTTCGTTCTCCTCGTATTATTTATCACCCACAATCGACTAAAAACTTTAATCAGTTTGTGATTGAACAAGGCTATGAACCTTCGACAGAAGTGATTTCGAGTGAACTGACTCAGGCCACTTCTTGGGATGCCAAGCATTTAAAAGTTGAAAAAGACCATCCGATTTATTCAGTTTGGCGACGTCGTTGTATTAATGGACGACCTGTTTTGGTTGAACATTTACGTGTGAATGCCGAGCTTTTTCCGGAGTTTTTAACTCATGATCTTAAGCAATCCATTACTTTACTGATGGCAAATCAATATAACTGCCATATCACCAGAGCTGACATTAACCTCTATCCAACGGCTTTATCGGAACAGCAGGCCAAAGCACTGCATGTCAATGTGGGCGCACTCGGTTTATATATTTGCCGTAGTAATAGAAATGAAGAGGGCGTGATTACCGATGTTGACCAAGAATATTGGCTACATGATGTTTTAGATTTACATTTCGAAGCGCGAGCATAAAAATGCAATCTGGTTTAAACCAGATTAATTAAACTGTCATATAAAGCTGTTGAAATACCATCATCAAATAATTGCATTCGATGGTTTGCAGATGAAACAGTATGTTCAACAGACAATTAAACTCGGCACTGCATCAATTTTAGGTGTAGTAGTTACTATTCAAATGGGATGTTCATCAGCAACATCAAAACAATCAGAAGAAATTACAGTCTATACGGCAGTGGAAGCCGACCAGCTTAAACAATACCAAGAAGAATTACACAAAGCCTATCCAGAACTCAAAGTAAAATGGGTACGTGATTCAACTGGTGTAATCACCGCTAAACTTTTGGCAGAGCAGAAAAACCCACAAGCGGACGTGGTTTTTGGTGTGGCTTTAACCAGTTTGCTGGTCATGGAAAAGAAAGACATGCTTGAGCCTTTTAAACCTGAAGGTATTCAAAATTTAAAACCAGAATTTGTGAGCCAAAAACCTGTACCGACTTGGACGGGTATGGATGCATGGGAATCTGCAATTTGTGTCAATAAAGTCGAATTAGAAAAGCGTAAGTTACCAATTCCAAAAACTTGGAAAGATTTAACCAACCCGATTTATAAAAACTTGATTGTGATGCCAAACCCAGCTTCGAGTGGCACAGGCTATTTAGATGTCACGGCTTGGATGCAGATTTGGGGCGAAAAGCAGGCATGGGACTATATGCAAGCTTTAGATAAAAACATTTCCCAATATCCTCATTCGGGTTCAAAACCTTGCAAGATGGCTGCACAGGGCGAAATCCCAATTGGTGTTTCTTTCGGCTATCCGGCATTTAAATTAAAAGCAGAGGGTGCGCCTTTAGAAGTGGTTTATCCAACTGAAGGTTTAGGCTGGGAAATGGAAGCCTCAGCAATTGTGAAAGGAACCAAGAAATTAAGTAGCGCACAGAAATTTATAAACTGGTCGGTAAGCAAAGCGGCAAATGAAGCCTATGCCCATAACTTTTCAATGGTAGCTTATAAAGGCATTGAAAATACCACTATGGACTTCCCGAAAAACCTTCCCCAAATGCTCGTAAAAAATGATTTTTATTGGGCGGCCGAGCAACGTGAACGTATTTTGGCTGAATGGTCAAAGCGTTTTGAAAAGTGATCTTTGGGATAAGGGCCTCATTATGCAAATACCTTCGTCATTGCAGTCATCGCTGCTAGGTCAAAACCAAAAGGCCGAGTTAGCAGGGCATTTATTGTCGACCTTAACGACCTATAAATATCCTGAACATGGCCCTTCGGTTTTAGAAGTAGTAGATATTCAAAAAAAGTTCCAACACTTTCAGGCCCTAGCGCATATTAATTTAGACCTGAAAGCGGGCGAGTTCGTGAGCTTTTTGGGGCCGTCTGGATGCGGTAAAACTACATTGCTACGCATCATTGCGGGTTTAGAAAAACCTGATTATGGAAAGGTTATAAAAAAGCGCGTAGACATTACGTTGCTCAGTGCTGAAAAGCGTCACTGTGGCATTGTGTTTCAGAACTATGCGTTATTTCCAAACTTAAACGTTGAAGAAAATATTACTTTTGGCTTAGATAAAAAGAAATGGGATAAGGCACAGCGTAGCCAAAGGGTTCAACAGTTATTAGAACTGATTGAGTTACCTGATATTGCCAAAAAATATCCTAACCAATTGTCAGGCGGGCAGCAGCAACGTGTTGCGCTTGCTCGGGCAATTGCACCGAATCCAGATATTTTACTATTGGACGAACCTCTTTCAGCACTCGATGCTCAGGTGCGTCTAAAGCTAAGACAAAAGATCCGTTCGATTCAATCGCAGCTTAACTTGCCAACGATTATGGTCACACATGACCAAGAAGAAGCATTAAGCATTTCTGACCGTGTTGTAGTCATGAATCATGGTGTCATTGAGCAAATTGATACGCCGCACAATATTTACTACAAGCCACAAACCCAATTCGTTGCCAAGTTTATTGGCACCATGAATTTTTTAAAAGCCACTTGCGCTGTACCGAATCAGCTCGAGGTTTTAGGTTTTATTCCTCTAAATTTGGAGCAACAAAAACTTAAAGCAGGGGAAAATTACAGTATTGGTTTTAGACCCGAAGCTGTCGAGTTGGTTGATGATTTCGGTAGTGATAAAGAGTCGTTGTATTTGCCGGTTAAAGTATTAAGCAGTGAATTTTTAGGTGCCAAGCGTCGTTTATTTTGCGCTATTCATATCGATGGAATTGAGCAGGAAAAACACCTTTTGCAAATTGAAATTGAAAATACCAAGTTCAAAACTTTGCAAGAACTGATGTTTATAAAAGTGCCTAATCAACGCATTCATGTCTTTGACGAACACGGGTACGCACTATGTTAAATGAAGCTGCTTCAGCGGTTTTAAAAACACAGCCGCGTCGAAAAACTGAATATTCATTAAGATCAAATATTACTTTGGCTATGGTCGCAATCGCTTTGACTTTAGCGATTATTGCTCCATTGGTCATGCTGTTTGAAACTGCATTTTTTGATGAAAATCAAAATTTTGTTGGTTTTGAAAATTTTTATAATTATTTTGCAAGCCCAGCTTTACTCAGTTCTATATTTAACTCGGTGGGGGTTGCTTGTGCTGCTACTGTCATTACAGTATTTCTTGCCAGTATTTATGCTTTTGCTCTCACCAATGTGAATATAAAAGGCAAAGGCTTCTTTAAACTGGTGGCTTTTTTACCGATTTTAGCGCCGTCACTTTTGCCTTCTTTGGCATTGGTTTATTTGTTTGGTAAGCAAGGTGTGTTTAAACCTTTGCTGGGCGATATACAAATTTATGGTCCAATCGGTATTTTAATCAGTTACTGCTTTTGGCTATTTCCAGCAATTTTAATGTTGATGATGGTGTCTTTTCGCAGTGTCGATCAGCGTTTAATTGAAGCGTCTTTGTCGCTGGGTAAAAACATCTGGAAGACGCATTACCACGTCACACTACCTGCAATTCGGTATGGACTCATCAGCGCAAGTCTAGTGGCTTTTATTTATGTGCTGACCGATTTCGGAATTCCGAAAGTCATTGGCGGTTCATTTAACATGATGGCGCTTGATGTCTATAAGCAGATTATTGGGCAGCAAAACATGAGTATGGGTGCGGTGATTTCCATCTTGTTATTGTTACCCGCAGTTTTTGTTTTTATTTTCGATCGTATACAAAGCAAACGTCATGCACGTTTTCAAGCCTTTCAGGCTAAACCTTATGTCTCTGCGCGTAATAAAAAGCTTGAAGTCGTTCTGAGCTTATTTTGTGGTTTGGTTTCAGCTGCGATTTTACTGATTATCTTTACGGCAGTGCTCGCATCTTTTATTCAGTCTTGGCCTTATGATTTGTCTTTGACCTTAGCACATTACAGTTTTGAATATGTCGATGGTGGCGGTTGGGCAGCGTACTTTAACTCGATTCGCATGGCACTCTTTAGTACTGTTTTTGGAACAGCACTCATTTTTATGGTAGCGCTATTAACCGAACGTTTTAAGGCACATCCATTCATTAAAAACTATGTGCAAGCTTTGGTTTTATTACCTCTTGCTGTGCCGGGGCTGGTCTTGGGTATAGCCTATATTTTGTTTTTTAACCAGCAGAGTAATCCGTTAAATGTGCTGTATGGAACCATGACCATTTTGGTGATTTCAACCATTGTGCATTATTACACCGTGCCACATCTGACTTTAACCAATGCGATTAAACAAATTCCGCTACAGCTCGACCAAGCAGCACAAACTTTAGGAACATCGAAGTGGAAAACCTTTTGGAAAGTGTATTTGCCCATGTGTTTTCCAGCGCTATGCGATGTATCGGTCTATATTTTTGTCAATGCCATGACGACTGTATCGGCTGCCATTTTCCTCTATTCACCAGACACCAGTTTAGCTGCGGTAGCTGTTTTAAATATGGATGATGCGGGAGACACGGTTGCCGCTGTTGCGATGAGCATTCTCATTTTAACCACCTCATGTGTTGTAAAACTCATTCACTGGTTATTTACTAGAAAAATTATGGCAAGAAGTCAGCAATGGCGTGAAAGTTCTCACTAAGTTTTAGCTAAACACAATTTTTATTTAACCGACTGAAACGAAATGCTTTGTTCAACAAGGCAAGGGTTTATTCATCCTAAATTTCGCAAATTGGAAGTCTTATGAATCACGTACAGTTTGATTTAATTGTTGTCGGAGCAGGTATTTTAGGTTTGTCCGCTGCAATACAGGCACAAGAACAAGGCTTGAAAGTTTGTATCTTCGAGAAAAATGCCAAGCCTGTGGGCGCAACTCGCCGTAATTTCGGCATGGTTGGAACATCGACCTTAACCCATCCAGAGCAACAGTGGCGAAAGTACGCGCTTGAAACGCGTTCTTTTTATCAACGCATTCAGGCTGAAACCGATATTTCATTTGCTCAACGCCAAGGTGTCTATCTGGCAAACACTGCACTTGAATGGCAGGTTTTAAATGAGTTTGCCGAGCGTGCAAATAACTACCAAATTCCAGTTCATTTGTTTAGCCATGAGGAATTGGTCACCCAATTTTCTTATTTAAATCCTTCGCAGCAGTTTCAAGGCGGTTTGGTTTTTGAAGAAGACTATTCGGTCGAACCGCATATGATTGGGCAGCGACTGTTGGCATATGCCGAAAGAAACGGCGTAAAGATTTATACCAATGCCTGTGTTGTTCAAACCCAATATCAGAAGGAAAGTTGTCAGGTTCGTTTGGCAAGTGGCGAGGCATATCGGGCAAATAAAGTTTTGATCTGTCACGGTGAAGTCATCGATGTTTTATATCCAGATCTCTTACAAAGCTTGAATCTGAAACGTTGTGGCCTACAAATGGCCCTGACTCAACGGTTTCACCAAAACTTAAATACTTCTCTTTATTCAGGCTTATCTATTTCACGTTATCCGGCTTTTGAAATTTGCCCAAGTCATGCCGAGCTAGTTAAAGCATCACAGCAGGGTTTCATTAAAGAATTCGGTATTCATATTCTGATTAAACAAAACGAATTTGGCGAACTGATCGTAGGCGATAGTCACGAATATCATTCAATTGATGAAGCGCCTCAGTTCGAGCAGCGTGAAGAGATTAATGAGTTTATTCAAACATACTGCCGCCAAAAACTAGGGCTGAATTTACCTCCAATTCAAAAACGTTGGAATGGTTATTACCTGACCCATGAACATGAGTTGGCCTGTGTCACTGAAGCTGAAAAAAATATCTTTCTGGTGAGTGCGATTGCTGGCAAAGGCATGACTACAGGGGCTGGCTTTATGAAAGAAATATTAGAACAAAATATTTACTAGTTTGTCATCTGGTTTAAACCAGATTGATGTATATTGAAATGAACGCGAAAGAAATGAGTAACATTATGAACATGCAACCCCAACTCGATATGGATTTAGAGAACAAGTATTTGCTCCTTACTCCAGGACCATTATCAACATCGGCAACAGTACGCCGTGCCATGCAAAAAGACTGGTGTACTTGGGACCAAGAATACAACTCGCTGGTACAAGATATTCGTAATCGACTGGTAAAGTTGGCAACCAGCGAACCTGAAAAATATACGGCTGTGTTAATGCAAGGCAGTGGAAGTTTTGCTGTGGAGTCTGTGCTTGGGTCAGCTATTCCACGTGATGGCAAAATCTTGATCATTAATAATGGCGCATATGGTGCACGTATGGTGCAAATGGCGCGTTGCCTAAATATTGAAGTGATCGAGCTGAACTATTTAGAAACCCAAACACCAGATTTACAAGAAGTTGAGCGTGTTTTAAAAGATAAAACCATTAGTCATGTTGCTTGTGTGCACTGTGAAACCACCACTGGTATTTTAAACCCGATTCAAGAGATAGGCCGTTTAGTTAAAGCGGCAGGAAAAATCTGGATTGTGGATGCCATGAGTTCATTTGGTGGAGTACCTATGGATATGGCTGAGCTTGAAATTGATTTTCTAATTTCAAGTGCAAATAAATGTATTCAAGGTGTTCCGGGCTTTGGCTTTATTTTGGCAAAGCGTGATTGTCTAGAAGCATGTAAAGGTTTGGCACGTTCGGTTAGCCTCGATTTGTATGATCAGTGGAATACCATGGAGCAGCATAACGGCAAATGGCGTTTTACCTCGCCAACCCATGTGGTACGTGCATTTTATCAAGCATTGCTTGAGCTTGAAGCCGAAGGGGGAGTTGCTGCACGTTATCAACGTTATTTACAAAACCAACAAACCTTATCTAAAGGTATGCAACAACTTGGCTTTGAATTGGTGCTCGGTGAAGAGTGCCCACAATCACCCATCATTACCACTTTTCTTTACCCAACAGCCGAGAAATTTAGCTTTCAGTCATTCTATGAAACGCTAAAAAAATCAGGCTATGTAATTTATCCGGGCAAAGTCACAGATCTCAACTGCTTCCGTATAGGCAATATTGGCGAAGTTTATATTCAAGATATTGAAGGGCTTCTTGCTGCAATTGCGAGCTACTGCGAAAACCACCTAAACCAAGCTGTAACAGCATAATTTTTATTAAATTAAGGGGATACATCATGACAACCAACAACACACAAATTCAGGCTGTGGTTTTTGACTGGGCTGGTACAACAGTAGATTTTGGCTCACGCGCACCAATTTTAGCTTTTATGGCTTTATTTAAAGACAATAAAGTTGAAATTACGGTTGAAGAAGCGCGTGCGCCCATGGGATTAGAGAAACGTGATCATATTGCAGCAGTTTTAAAAATGCCGCGTGTAGCAGCGGCATGGCAGGAAGTATATGGGAAACCTGCAACTGAAGCAGATATTGACCGTTTATATAAAGACTTTATTCCGTATCAGTTAAATTCTATTCCGAAATGTTCTGCTTTAATTCCGGGTGCATTAGAAACGTTTGAAAATATTAAAAAGCGTGGTGCAAAAATTGGCAGTAACACGGGCTATGCATCCATGATGATTGGTCGTTTAGTTAAAGATGCTGCTGATCAGGGTTACCGACCGGACTGTATCGTTACTGCCAGCGACGTGAAATATGGCCGTCCATATCCTGAAATGCTATGGAAAAACTTAATTCAACTCGATGTATCCGACATCAAAACCGTTGTAAAAGTAGATGATACTGTGGTGGGAATTGACGAAGGTTTAAACGCAGGTTGCTGGACAGTCGGGCTTGCGATTAGTGGCAATGAAGTCGGTTTAAGCTATGAAGAGTGGAGCGCATTATCGGCCGATGAACAGATTGTTCTAAAAGATAAGGCATACCAAAAAATGAATGCGTCGGGCGCTCACTATGTGATTGATAGTGTCGCTGATTTGCCAAATGTACTCGATGATATTGAACGCCGTTTGGAGCAGGGTGAACGTCCTTAAAGATAGTTTAGGCCAATATATTTTTAAGCTTAGCTCCCTTGGGAGCTAAGCTTACCTAAAAAATTAAAATGAAGAGTAATAAACTCTACATATGTGGAAATAAGGAATAACTTTGAGGAGTAAATTCCTTATTTCTTGCTAACGATCCAAACCATGTGTTTAGTTCGTTAGACCATCAATCCTATAGTCATAGGACCTATAGGATTTTTTGTGATGGATCTTTTACGACTTTTGAGGGTCGTATATTTTTTCTTTAATGAATAGGGCTGGTATCACACCACAAATCAGGTAGGCAGCACCCATGACGACAAAACCTAAACCAATTGAGCCGCCAGAGGCTAAGAAACCAATTGTTGCAGGGGCTAATGCAGCGCCTAAACGTCCGACGTTATAAGCACCACCAATGGCTGTACCGCGAATAGCAGTCGCAAAACTTTCGGTCATGTAGGTTGCATTTACGCCATACGGGATGCCGTAGAGGAAACCAAAGGTGACCAGTAAATATAAAATGTTGCTTGGTGAGTTATAAAAAACGATCAGAGGTAGGAAAATAGCAGTACCAATTGCACCAAAAGCATAGGTAAAGCGACGCCCTAATTTATCGGCCATCATACCCGCAAGAACTTTACCTAAAATCATAGCGGTATATGTACCTACCATATAGGCGGTCATTTCCTTAAATTTCATACCCAGTTCGCTTTCTAGATATGACGGCATCCAGTTATTTACGCCATAGTAGCCAAACTGTAAAAAGCCTGCCGTTAACGCCCATAAGATAAACATATTACGGTTTCGTTTATCTTGGAAAATAAGCTTAAATGCCGAGGTTTTCGATGCGTTTTGAGCCATGACTGGTTGTTGTAGTCGAGACTTTTGCCATGCTTCTGGTTCTGGTACAAGAATATGCATGAGGACAGCAATAACAACAGGAATAATCGCAACATAAAACAGCATGCGCCAGCCATGATCAGGAATAATCCAGCCTGCAAGCAAGGTCGCAACAATGTAGCCGACAGTCCAGCCAGCTTGTAGCGTGCCTAGTACTGTGGTGCGATAACGGGTTGGGACATATTCGGCCATGAGGGTATTACAGGCGATATAAAGTGAACCTAAACCCAGTGATGCAAAAAATCTTAAAATACCAAACTGAAGAAAGCTCTGGGTAAAACCTAAACCACAGGTGAGGAGCGAGAAAGTTAAAATAGAAATAATCACAATGCGCACGCGACCAAATTTATCGCACGCCCATCCCCCAAAAATTCCACCAACAGCCATACCTGCCAATGTAAAACTGCCAAGCATACCTGCTTGTACTGAACTTAATCCAAAATCTGCCTTAATACTATTTAAGCTATAAGACAGCAGCATCAAATCTGCACCATCTACCAATAGTGCTAGAAATGCAAAAATAAATGCTATTTTCCACGTATGAGGCTGTATACGAGAAAGACCTTCTTTGTAATTTGTAGCCATAATCCATTACCTACATTTGATAAAAAGCACTCCAAGTCGTTTTAAAGTGCTTAAAATTTAATTAAGACGCAGCGCGAATCATGTTTCGGGCAATAATCATTTGTTGAATTTGAGTGGTCCCTTCATAAAGACGGAACAGACGAACATCTCGATAAAAACGTTCAATGGCATATTCACTGATATAGCCCGCACCGCCGTGAATTTGTACGCAGCGATCAGCAACGCGGCCACACATTTCGGTTGCAAACATTTTTGCGCAAGAAGCTTCAGTGCTAACATTTTGCCCTGCATCGCGTAGGCGGGCAGCGTCTAAGACCATACATTTAGCTGCATAAATTTCAGCTTTTGAGTCAGCAAGCATGGCTTGAATGAGTTGGAATTCGGCAATCGGTTGTCCAAATTGCTTGCGTTCGATGGCGTAATTTAAAGAATCATCTAGCATTCGTGTTGCTGCACCGACGCTCAAGGCAGCTATATGCAAACGGCCTTTATCCAGCACTTTCATAGCAGTTTTAAAACCAACTCCTTCAACACCACCAATGAGTGCCGAAGCAGGGATGCGGCAATTTTCAAAAATAACGTCACAGGTATGGGCGCCTTTTTGCCCCATTTTTTTATCGCGCTTGCCAAGAGAAATGCCTGGAGTTTGGCTATCGACAATAAAAGCAGAAATACCACCAGCACCTTTAATGTCAAAGTTTGTGCGTGCCATGACTGTAAATACACCAGCATGAGGTGCATTGGTAATAAAACGTTTGGTGCCGTTTAACACATAAAAATCGCCATCTTTTACTGCACTGGTTTTTAAAGATGCCGCATCAGAACCTGCATCCGGTTCGGTTAAGCAAAAAGAGCTGATCACTTCACCACGTGCTAAACGCGGTAAGAAAAAGGATTTTTGTGCTTCGGTCCCATCAATAATCAGGCCACTTGAGCCAATGCCATTATTGGTCCCAATGAGAGAACGAAAAGCAGGAGAGGTACGACCCAATTCAAAAGCCACATAGACTTCTTCTTCCATCGTCAGGCCAAGACCTTCGTATTCTTCAGGAATGGTTAAACCAAATAAACCGAGAGCTTTCATTTGCTCAACGATATCTGGAGGAATTTCATCCGTTTCAGCGACTTCATTCTCATGAGGAATTAATACACCTTCAACAAATTGTCGAATCATATCAACAAGTTGATTTAAGGTTTCCTGATCTCGAATCATAGTCTCGTCCTTTTACTACATGCAAAAAACATCAATGTGATGTTCGTAAAATCACCAATATTTGAAGCGATAGTAATCAAAGGATGAATGCAAAACAATATATTTTTGAAAATTAATTTCGCAATGCGATACTTTATTGTTGATTTATGTTTGGCTAATTTATTGATTTATTTAAGCTATATTTTCTTATAAAAAATCATTATTTTTAGTGGAAAATTAAAGTTTGATTTTTCAAGAGAGCTGTGTATATTAAAAATATATATCGCTATGCGAAATTTTAAATGGATAAGTTTTCCTATAGGAAATAAGTCACAAAATATAGTGGGATAAAGATGGGTGCTTTAAATGGAATTCGGGTGCTTGACTTAAGTCGGGTATTGGCTGGACCTTGGTGTGGACAGATTCTTGCCGATTTAGGCGCAGAAGTAATCAAGATTGAACGACCGAAAGTTGGTGACGATACCCGTTCTTGGGGGCCACCTTGGATGAAAGATGACTCAGGCCAAGACACTCAAGAAGCTGCATATTATCAGTCTACCAACCGTAATAAATTATCGGTTGCCATCGATATTGCCAGTCCTGATGGTCAAGAATTGATTAAAGCCCTCATTCAAGACACCGATGTCGTGATTGAAAACTACAAAGCAGGGTCTTTAAAAAAATACGGTTTAGACTACGAGTCTTTATCTGCGATTAATCCTAAACTGGTGTATTGCTCAATTACAGGTTTTGGTCAAACTGGTCCCAGAGCAGAAGAACCCGGTTATGACTTTATTATTCAGGGCATGGGGGGACTCATGTCGGTCACTGGTGAGCGTGATGATTTGCCGGGTGGCGGTCCACAAAAAGTAGGCGTTGCATTTTCTGACTTAGCCACGGGGCTTTATTCTACGATTGCCATACAGGCTGCTTTACTCAACCGCCATGTGACGGGTTTAGGCCAATACATTGATATGGCTTTGCTTGATGTTCAAATTGCCACAATGGCAAATCAGGGAATGAACTATCTTTCATCGGGTAATATCCCTAAACGTTATGGCAATGCACACGCCAATATTGTGCCTTATCAAGTGTTCAAAGCTTCTGACCGTGATTTCATTATTGCATGCGGAAATGACACTCAGTTTATTCAACTCTGTCGTAGTATTGGTTTACCCGATTTACCAAATGATCCGCGTTTTGCCCGAAATGCAGACCGAATTAAGCATCGTGATGAAATTATCGGAATTTTACAAACTCACTTTTTAACAAAAACAGCAGATGAATGGGTAGATGCAATCTATGCGGCTAAAGTTCCCGTAGGTGTGATTAATAACTTGGAACAAGCTTTTCAAGAACCGCAAGTAATTGCCCGAGAAATGTTAGTCGAGATGAACCATCCTCAACGTAAAAAACTGAAGGTAATTGGGTCACCAATCAAACTTTCGAGAACACCCGTTGAATATAAAACAGCACCGCCGCTGCTGGGTGAACATACGCAGGCCGTTTTGGGAAGAGTGGTTTCTTCGGAAAAACTAGCTGAGCTCAAAGAAAAGGGCGTAATTGGGTAGGTGGCTTAAAAGCGGAAGGTTAAAATTATATTTAAAATCAGAAAATAAAATATTTAATCTTTCGCTTTAATAAGTTAAATGAAGTTATCTTTAAAATGCATACTAGGATGTTTGCTCTTTTGCTATTTATTGAAAAAATAGATTATAATTTTCGCAGTGCGAAACAAAATGTGGATTGGTATGACAATGAACGATGCAGTTGATGCAGAACAGACAGAAAAATTATTAGCGCCTTTAAGGCATGAATTATTACATCCGATTGAAGATATGCAGGATGAAAATGATCGCCAATTTATTACTGCATTAGCACGTGGTTTAGAGCTATTACGTTGTTTTACGCCTAAACATCAGCATTTGGGCAATCAAGAGCTTGCGCAGATGACAGGTTTGCCAAAACCAACCATTACTCGCCTCACACATACCTTGTCGCGTTTGGGCTATATCAAACAAGTACCTAACTCAAGCAAATTTCAGCTTTCAGTAGGAGTTCTTGCATTTGGTTATTCGATGCTGTCTAACGTATCGATTCGCTCTATTGCTCATCCATATATGAAAAATTTGGCAGACTATGCTGGTGCTGCTGTAGCCATGGCAACACGCGATCGTCTGAATATGATTTATCTTGACGTGGTGCAAGGCAAAGGCAATATGACCATGCGCCGTCAAGTCGGAACGTATTTACCGATTCATTTAAGTTCAATGGGACGTGCATGTTTAGCTGCCATGCCAGAAGATGAAAGAGAGTTCTTGCTTAATGCGATTCGTAACAAGCACAAAGAAGACTGGATCAAAATTAACCGTGATCTAGACAAAGCGTTTAAAGACTACCAAGATTTTGGTTATTGTTTTTCAATTGGCGAATGGCATAAAGATGTCAATTCGGTTGCGGTTCCACTCATTCATGAACAACATGGTTTATTGGTGTTTAACTGTGGCGGCCCAAGTTTTATTATGAATCGTGAAAAACTTGAAGAAGATATTGCACCACGTCTTTTACATATGGTGAATAATATTCGTACCGAGATTAGCTAAACCTATTTGATTCATTTATAAGAGCCAGCTTTGTTTTTTTAAGGCTGGCTTTTTAATGGGTAAGCTTTAGGCTGTTTGGTTGTGAAAGTTCGGTTTCCGTTTTTCTTTGAAAGCACTTAATGCTTCTTTAAACTCGGAACCTTGTAAACAACGCGAGAAAATAGTCGACTCATGGTCAATACGATTGAGTAGATCATCAATTGGCATATCTCTTAGTAACTTTTTACTGAGCTGTAAGGCTTGGCTTGGTTTGTGAGCGAGTTTAATTGCCATATCTTCAACTACCTGATCCAGCTCATTGGCTTCAAATATTTCATTTACCAGACCATAATTTTTTGCTTGTTCCGCCGAAAACTTTTCACCGAGTAAAATAATTTCCGAAGCTCGAGCAAAGCCCAATAATCTTGGCAAGATGTAACTTGAACCCGCTTCAGGTACAAGCCCCAAATTCACAAAGGGGAACTGAAAAATAGAGTTTTGGCTTGCATACACAAGGTCGCAATGTAGAAGCATAGTGCTGCCAATGCCAATTGCCACACCATTTACTTTAGCAATAATCGGTTTTGGAAACGTTGCCAAGCTTTTTAAGAAAACAATCGAAGCGGGTGGTTCTGAAGTGGTGGTATCTCGTTTTTCAAATGCGTTTACATCATTGCCGCTAGTAAATGCGGAGTCTTCACCACTAAGCACAACCACATGAATGTCTTGATTAGTTGCCGCTTGATCCAATGCCTGACTTAAAGCTGCATACATTTCATAATTAATTGCATTCTTTTTAGGGGGATTACTCATGGTGAGCGTTAGTATATTTCTATCAAAATACTTATGAATTGTGCCTGTTTTAAGCTCGCTTTGGGTTTTGTTGTTCTGCTGCATCATTCATTCCTTTAAATAATTTTCCGTCTAAAATTTAAACTGATGCTATCGAAAAATAATTCCGTTATCAATTATTTTGTTTTATATTGTGGTATAAAATTTTGTATTGTGAAATTTTTAACTTAAATTACTTTAAATACTGATAGGATTTATGCGTAAATAAGCATCTAGCCCTGCTAAGGAAATAAGAGGCTGGCTATAGAACAGTGAGTGGAAAGAATATGAAGACCAAAATTACAGAATTATTTGAAATTGAGCATCCAATTATTCAAGGCGGTATGCATTATGTTGGTTTTGCAGAGCTTGCTGCTGCGGTTTCGAACGCGGGCGGGTTAGGTATTATCACTGGCCTGACTCAGCGTACACCTGAAAATCTGGCAAAAGAAATTGCACGTTGCCGAGAAATGACCGATAAGCCTTTTGGCGTAAATTTAACCTTTTTGCCTACCGTAAATACTCCTGATTATCCGGGTTTTGTAGAGGCAATTATTAAAGGTGGCGTAAAGATTGTAGAAACAGCAGGGCGTAATCCTGAACAGGTGATGCCATATTTAAAGGCTGCTGGTATTAAAGTAATTCACAAATGTACTTCGGTTCGACATAGCTTAAAAGCTCAGCAAATTGGATGTGATGCAGTTTCTGTAGATGGTTTTGAGTGTGGTGGGCATCCCGGTGAGGATGACGTGCCAAATATGATTTTATTGCCTTTAGCAGCCGATGCATTAGAGATTCCGTTTGTTGCTTCAGGTGGTATGGCAGATGGACGCTCACTTGCTGCTGCTTTAGCGATGGGAGCCGATGGAATTAATATGGGAACACGCTTTATTGCGACTCAGGAAGCTCCCGTACATGCAAATGTGAAACAGGCGATTTTGAATGCAACCGAAAGAGATACGCGTTTAATTATGCGTGCTTTGCGTAATACAGAACGTGTCATGAATAATGCGGCCGTAGAAAAAATCGTGGCAAAAGAAAAAGCACTCGGCGATAACATTAAATTTGAAGATATTATTGAAGAAGTTGCAGGGGTTTATCCAAAAGTCATGATTGATGGCGATGTAAATGCAGGTGCATGGTCATGCGGTTTAGTCGCAAGCTTAATCCATGATATTCCGACATGCGATGAACTGGTTAGCCGGATTGTCAAAGAGGCAGAAGATATTATTCGCGGACGTTTATCAGGGCTTTTATAACGAACTATTAGCCTATTTTGAGATCAGCACAAGTTTTAATTGTGCTGATTTTTTGCATCACGCACACAATAATAAAGACATACAATGGCAAAAATTAAGCCTAAAATACAGACACCTGTCCATCCGTAGTGTTTCCAAGCATAACTTCCTGCCGTTGTGCCTAAAGCGCCGCCAGCAAAGTAACCTGTCATATAAATCGCGTTAAACCGCGAACGTAATTCTTGATTAAGTTTAAATACAATACTTTGATTGGTGACATGTACAGCAGAAAGAGAAGCGTAGAGAATGAGTAAGGCAATAATATAAAAGGCAAAATGGTAGGGTAAAAGTAAAAACAGAACCCAACTTAATATAAGGCCAATGCCGCAATAAATTGAAATTTTATGGATATAGCCTTGGTCAATAAATTTGCCTGAAAAATTAGCAACGAAAGTTCCTAACACGCCAACAAAACCGAAAAGGCCAATGGTAAAGTCGCTAAAAAAATAGGGCGCTGGAGCCAGAAGCAACGACATGGTGGTAAAGGTTAAACTCACACAAGCAAATGTGAAACCACCAATATAAGTTCTGGTTCTTAACCGTCGACTTTGAATAAAAATCTGTGGTAAAGAACGAATGGTTTTCGCATAGTTTTCAGATTTAGTCGGTGGAAATAACCCGATATTACGATGCAAAATAAAGGCAATCACAAGTAACAGAAAACCACTGACCAGATAAATAATATTCCAAGCGAAAAGCGTAGACATCAGTCCAGAAAGGGAGCGGGCGAGTAAAACCCCCATCATCAGTCCACTCAGTAAAAAGCCTACGACACGGCCGCTTTGTTGAATTGGAACCAGACTTGCAGCAAGCGGTAACAAAAGTTGAGCTGCGCTGGAAAATAGGCCAGTAATAACAGTGCCAAGCAGTAAAAGATAAATATTGTGCGAAAAACCGCTAATAATTAATCCACTTGAAGCCAATAACATAAAGATAAATAGCAGCTTACGCTTTTCTATTATGTCGCCCAACGGCATTAAAAGGAGTAAGCCACATGCGTAGGTGATTTGGGCTAGAGTTGGCACCCACGCTGTAGTGGTTTCAGTTAAATTTAGGCTTAGACTAATTGAATGAATAAGTGGCTGACTAAAATAATTTCCACCTGTACAAATGCCTGCGGCAATCGCCATTAAAATAATGGTTGGGGTATAGAGTGCGTTTTTCATCATGCCTATTGTCATAATGAAAGTGGAACTTTAATCAACACAACCATTACTGCTTGAAGTAAGAGGGTTAGTGCGTTTCATTCAAAGCATCTTGAATATTGTGCACCATGTGGATTAAACGTGGTCCAATTTCACCTTCAAGTTTTTCCGGATTTAAATGAAAACTTGGCGCACCACAGTTAAAGACATAAAGACCGTGTTTAGAGCTAACCAAAGGTACAGCTACTGAGTTTACTTCTTTATGCCACTCACCCAAAGACAAACAATATCCATAATCTTGATAATCACGGAAAGCTCGTTCTAATGAGCGTTTGATGGCTGGCCAGTTTTCTGGATTTTTTTGTTTCAATGCGTCGAGTAGAAAGTTGCGCTCACGTTCAGGAGTCGCAGCCAAGCATGCTCGTCCCATAGAACTGCTATGCAGTGGTAAAGTCGAACCAATTGGACGGCGCATATTTAAGGCTGTTTCAATTTGCACAACATCGATATACACCATATTTAAGCGATCACGCGTTGCCATCGCTACGGGCGCTTGAACATACTGACTCATCTCTTCCATATATTGATGAGCAATATTACGAATCGAGATGTTAGATAAAGCTGCATATCCTAAGGATAAGACACCAATATCTAATGTGTATTTGGTCGAGTTAGGTAATTGTTTTAAATAACCTAATGACACAAGGGTATTGGTAATACGTGCAATGGTCGGTTTAGGTAAACCTGTCATTTTTGCTAATTCTTGGTTACCAAGCACCTGATTATTTGCAGAAAAGCATCTTAAAAGTTCTAAGCCGCGTGCTAAAGAAGCAATAAACTGCGGGTTATTTTCCCGATGTATATGCGAAATAGGATCTAAACGTATCTCATCAAAATTTATTGGTTTTTCAGTTTCCGTGTTTTGAGACATTCGATCCTCAAATATAATTAAAGCAATAGTTTTGCCATTATATTTCGCTCTGCAAAATAAATCCATTCATCACTGCGCTGTTGTGATGAATGGATATTGGGTTCAATGGTTATGAAACGTTTTCAATCACCATCGCAAGACCTTGACCTACACCAATACATAGGCTCACCACGGCATATTTCTTCTTACGGCGAATTAACTCGCGGGCTACTGTTAACGCAAGACGAGCGCCTGAAGCACCAAGTGGATGACCAACTGCAATTGCACCACCATTTGGGTTCACACGTGGGTCATTAAAATCAACATTTAAGCCTTTTAAACAAGATAAAACCTGTGAAGCAAAGGCTTCATTAATTTCAATAATATCCATGTCGTCTAAAGTAAGGCCTGCACGCGCAACTGCTTTTTTAATGGCTTCGATTGGGCCTGCACCCATAATGCGTGGCTCAATACCGGCTGCCGCAGCGGACAAGATTTTTGCCATTGGTTTTAGGCCATATTTTTGTCCTGCTGCTTCTGAGCCAATCAAGAGTGCAGCTGCGCCATCATTAATACCTGAGGCATTACCCGCAGTAACTAAGCCACCTTCAAAAAGTGGTTTTAACTTTGTGAGTGCTTCAACAGTTGAGCTTGGGCGAGGGTGTTCATCTTCTGAAACGAGCTTAGGTGGCAATTTTTTGCCTTGGAAAACCTCAATTGGCGTAATTTCATCGGCAAAGAAACCTTCTTCTTTGGCTTTTTGATATTTGGCTTGTGATTGGGCTGCAAATAAGTCAGCTTGTTCACGGCTAATACCAAACTCGGCTGCAACGTTATCGCCCGTTTCAGGCATTGAATGACCGCCGTACTGCGCAATAATTTTTTTATTTGGAAAACGAGAGCCAATCGTGGTGTCATAAATTTTTGCATCACGGCTATAAGCACTTTCTGCTTTACCCATCACGAAGGGTGCACGTGACATACTTTCTACACCACCAGCAATATAGAGCTCGCCTTCACCACAAGTAATAGCACGTGCTGAGTCAATCACGGCACTTAAACCACTAGCACATAGGCGGTTTACCGTCTGGCCCGGTACAGTAACAGGCAAACCCGCAAGTAATAATGCATTTCGTGCCACATTACGACTATCTTCACCCGCTTGGTTGGTATCGCCTAAAATCACATCTTCAATATCCGCGCCTGGTACACCAGTTTTTTCAAGTAATTTTTGAATAACGGTTGCTGCTAAATCATCAGGGCGAATTGAGGCAAGTTCACCCGCATGACGGCCAAATGGACTACGTAAACCATCATAGATATATGCATTTAACATTGAGAAATTCCTTTTCAAGACTCGTGAGTAAAAGTAAGAGGTAAATGAAGTGCGACACGACGCTGTAACCACGGGCTAGGGCGGTAACGCGGGTCATGGGTAAGTGCTGTTATACGGTTCAGAATAAGTAAGACTTTTTCGCTAACGACTTGATCGCCCCATTCAATTGGTCCAAATGGATAGCCTAAGCCAAGACGTACAGCCGCATTAATATCATCTACTGTGGCAATATTTTGCTGGGCAATATCGCAGCCTAAATTAATGACCATGGCTAAAACACGCTGCGCAACAAAGCCAATACTTTCATTAATCATACTGACCATATTTCCATCTAAATTGAAAATAGAGTGAGCTGCTTGACGATATTCAGGTTTGGTAACAAGTGATGGCATTAAGGTGCGATGTTTTGCAATGCCATAAAGCATGTCTATCGCAACAGTGTGCTTTGGATTAACTCCTAGGCGAGTAGCTGCTTGAGTTGTATCTTCACCATAACAAGCAAGTAAACATAAGCTATCTGTTTGCGGTTCAGAATTGGTGTCTAGGGCAATATTTTGCTGAGTTAAATAATCTTCGAGTTGTTTTTTATCGTCCAAGAAATCGGCAGCGATCCAAACTTTTGGATATTGTGCTAAACGCTCTACCAATTTGGCTGGTTGTTCACCTGTTTTTGAACCGGTTTCATAGTTATAAAAACCTTGATTAACCTTACGTCCAAGTTGCTTGGCATCAAGCATTTGCTTGGTCAGCGGGCTTGGTTTGTAGCGGGCTTCTTCATAGTATTGGTGATAAATCGACTCCATAACTGGATGCGAGACATCAAGGCCAGTTAAATCCATTAATTCAAATGGCCCCATTCTAAAACCAACGCCGTCACGTAAAATTCGGTCAATTTCACTAATATCACAGACATTCTCGTTTAAAATTTTGAGCGCTTCAGTTCCATAAGCACGGCCCGCATGGTTAATAATAAATCCAGGGGTGTCCTTTGCTACAACAGGGCGATGACCAAATGCACGAGACAGATCGTTTAAAGCATCAATAATAAGTGGATCTGTTTTTAAACCACGAATGACTTCAACCACTTTCATGAGTGGAACTGGGTTAAAAAAGTGATAACCCACAACACGCTCAGGCTTCTTGCAATTTGCCGCAATGGCTGTAATAGAGAGAGAAGAAGTGTTTGAGGCTAAAATAGTAGTATCCGAAACAATGTCTTCAAGCTGTTGCATCAAGCTTTGTTTAATATCGAGACGTTCAACAATTGCTTCTACAATGAGGTCACAATTTTTTAAATCTTCAATTTGATGGGCAACAATTAAATGGTTATTTGCCGCTGTTGCTTGCTCAGGCGTAATCTTATTTTTTTCGACTAACTTTTGAAATGTAGCAGCTAGTTTTTCTTTGGCCTGTTCTGCGGCGCCTGCTTTGGCATCATATAAATAAGTGGTATGACCTGACTGCGCAGCAATTTGAGCAATACCACTGCCCATGACACCTACACCAATCACAGCCATGCTTTTAATATCATAAGTCATGTCGATCATCCTGATGATTAATCTATATTTGAAATTAAACGGAAAAATAAGGTTGGGTGATTTAGCTTAAGCATTGTTTATCACCATCAATAGGTAAGATTTGCCCTGAAATTGAGCGACCACTATCTGACGCTAAAAATAGGCATAAATCTGCAATATGCTTTGGATTGACAAAATATTTGAGCGACTGATTTTTCAGTGCATTTTGAGTCACTTCTTCAAGTGAGGTATGCGCTACATCGGCACGGGCTTGTAATACGCGCTGAACCCGATCACCATCGACTGCCCCCGGAAGAATAGCGTTAACTCGAATATTGTCTGCACCGAGTTCCATAGAAAGCGTTTTGGTAAAACCGATCAGTCCCCATTTTGAAGTGGAGTAGGCTAATCGGTATGGATAGCCTAAGCGGCCTGCAATAGACGACATATTAATAATCACGCCTGCCTGTGCTTGCTTTAAATAGGGAATGGCTAACTGGGTAATCAAAAAAGTGCTATTCAGGTTTAAATTAATCACCGTGTTCCAATCTTCAAAACTTAGCTCATCTGCTGCAACGGTCGGGCCTGAGATGCCTGTGTTATTGACTAAAATATCAATACCGCCAAGTTTATGAATGGCTTGACTAAACATGAGTTTAATTTGTTCATGGTCGGCTAAATCACAGGTATATATGTGTAGCTTTGGATAATTTTGTTGAAATTGTTCTAAGCTTTTAGCATTGATATCACAAACAAAAACTTCATCCTGATTGTTTAAAAATGCCTCGGCAATGCATCGTCCTATCCCTGAACCACCTGCACTAATCAATACTTTTCTGGCCATTTTCATTCCTTTGTTATTATGGTTTTAAATTATTTACCTTGATACGATGGCTTACGCTTTTCGATAAAAGCTTGAACGCCTTCATTTTTATCTTCGGTAGAAAACAGTAACTGGAATGCTTTTCGTTCTAGCGTTAAGCCTGCATTTAATGGAACATCTTCGCTCATCAGTGCAACTTCTTTAATTTGTTGCAGAGCAATAGGAGGCATTTTGGCTAGGCTTTGCGCCATTTGAATGGCTGTTGGAATGGTTTGGTCATCTTCTGTGACTTGTGAAACAAGACCAATGATATAAGCTTCTTCTGCTTTCACCATGGCACCCGTCATAATCATGCGCATAGCATGGAATTTACCGACAGCACGGAATAAACGTTGTGTACCACCAGCACCTGGCATTAACCCGACTTTAATTTCCGGTTGGCCAAAGGTTGCGCCTTTACCTGCAATAATAATGTCAGCGTGCATTGCAAGTTCGCAGCCACCACCCAATGCATAACCATTTACAGCAGCAATCACAGGCTTAGGGCATTGAGCAATCGCATTCCAATAACGTTCTGTATGACGCAATAACATTTCTGTTGAAGTTGCTGTTGCCATTTCTTTTAAATCTGCACCTGCGGCAAAGACTTCTTCACCACCTGTGAGCACAACCGCATTGATCTCATCGTTAAAACTTAATTCGGTAAAAGCTTGTGCTAGTTGTTTGCGAACCTCTGTATTCAGTGCATTTTTTGCTTCTGGGCGGTTAATTTTAACAACCGCTATTTTTTGAATAGAAAAGTCGACTTCTACGAAATTATTCCCTGTTGACACACTCATTTTTGAATTCCTTGTTTCGCATATCAAAACTATATTCCTTTTATGATGCTTATTTTGGAATTTATTTCAAGTCTTATTTCTTTTAAGAGCGTAGTTGTTATCTTTTAAAAGATCTAAGTTATTGATATTACGTAGTGGTCTAATTTTAAATTTCGTTAAACGAAATTAATTTTCAAAAAAGCTTGAAATTTGTATTTTTGTTCTCGTACTATGAAACACATCCGCAGTAAACAAGATTTAAAACATGGTATCCAGATTAGCTGGAGATGGCTGATGGGTACGATGGAAATACATAAAAAGGGAGATCACAGATGATCCGTGATGAAGGGATGTTGGAGCAGTTACTTTCAACAATTCGAGATTTTGTAAAAAATGAATTGATCCCTCGTGAAAACGAAGTGGTAGAGAAAGACAAAATTCCGGATGACATTGTGCAGCAAATGCGTGAGCTTGGTTTGTTCGGTCTTACAATTCCCGAAGAATATGGTGGCTTAGGCATCACTATGGAAGAGGAAGTCAGAGTTGCATTTGAACTTGGACAAACTTCACCGGCTTTTCGTTCTTTAATTGGCACCAATAACGGGATTGGCTCAAGTGCAATTTTGATTGATGGCACAGAAGAGCAAAAGCAGAAATATTTACCACGTTACGCAAGTGGCGAAATTATTGGTTCATTTTGTTTAACCGAGCCTGAATCTGGCTCTGACGCTGCCTCTTTAAAAACCAGTGCTGTAAAAGACGGCGATTTTTATGTATTAAACGGTACCAAACGTTTTATTACCAATGCACCCCATGCTGCAACTTTCACTGTAATGGCTCGGACGAATCCTGAAATTAAAGGGTCGGGTGGCATTTCAGCCTTTTTAGTCGAGGCCAATACACCGGGCATTACGTTAGGCAAAATTGACCAAAAAATGGGGCAAAAGGGTTCACATACCTGTGATGTGATTTTTGAAAATTGCCGTGTACCTGCTTCTGCATTGATTGGTGGGGTAGAAGGTGTCGGTTTTAAAACGGCCATGAAAGTGCTTGATAAAGGGCGTTTGCACATTGGTGCCTATAGCGTGGGTGTTGCCGAACGCATGTTAAACGACGCACTGCACTATGCGATTGAGCGTAAACAGTTTGGTCAACCTATTGCAAACTTCCAGCTTATTCAAGCCATGCTTGCCGACTCAAAAGCCGAGATTTATGCAGCTAAATGTATGGTCCTAGATGCAGCTCGCCGCCGTGACAATGGCGAAAACATTAGCACAGAAGCATCTTGCGCAAAAATGTTTGCGACTGAAATGTGCGGACGTGTTGCTGACCGCTGTGTACAGATTCATGGTGGTGCGGGCTATATCAGTGAATATGCGATTGAGCGTTTTTATCGAGATGTGCGTTTGTTCCGTTTATATGAAGGAACCACGCAAGTTCAACAACTTATTATTGCCAAAAACATGATTAGGGAAGCTACAGCCTAATAAAAAATCAAATGCCATGAGGCATGGGATGCCTCATGTTCCTTCTGAGGATATGGACATGACAACAAAGACTGTTACAGAGAATATGAGTAGCACTGAAGCTATTCAAACACCAAAAAAGATTTGGATTACAGCTTTTATATTCGCTTTTTTTACACTTTTATGTGACGGGGCCGACTTAGGTTTTTTGGCATTAAGCCTCACTAGTCTTAAAGCAGAGTTTCATTTAACTGGTGTGCAAGCCGGAACATTAGGAAGCTTGACACTATTTGGTTCGGCCGTGGGTGGTCTTATTGGTGGTTGGGCTTGCGACCGTTTTGGTCGGGTTCGCATTATTGTTTTCTTTATTGCTTTTTCTTCGATATTAACCTGCGCACTCGGCTTTACACATTCTTATATGCAATTTGCAGTTTTAAGAACAATAGGCGCCATGGGCTTAGGTGCATTATATATTGCCTGTAACATTCTTATGTCTGAAATGGTGCCAACCAAACACCGTTCTACCGTTTTAGCAACGCTGATGACAGGTTATACCCTAGGTTCTTTATTAGCGACATTACTAGCAGGTCATATTATTCCTGAACATGGCTGGCGTTTCCTATACTGGATTGCAATTACCCCTGTGGTTTTGTCAGTTTTGATGCACTTTTGTGTGCCTGAACCTGAGTCATGGAAAAAAGCCCGTCAACTAAAAGCGCTAGAAGTCGCTCAAAGTAACCAACCTAAAAAACGCCAAAATCCATATCTTGAGATTTTAAGAGATAAGAAACATGGCACCATGTTTGTTCTTTGGATTATTAGTACGGGTGCATTGCAGTTTGGTTATTACGGCGTAAGTAACTGGTTACCTGCTTATTTAGAGTCTGACCTTGGCATCAAGTTTAAAGAAATGGCGATGTATATGGTCGGTACATTCCTAATTATGATGTTTGCCAAAGTAATTGCAGGTATTGTTGCCGATAAATTAGGACGCCGCGCTGTATTTGCTTTCGGAACCATTGGTACAGCCTTATTTATTCCGGTCATTGTCTACTTAAATACACCAACCAACATTTTATGGATGATGCTGTTCTTCGGTTTCCTTTACGGTATGCCTTACGCAATTAATGCCACCTATATGACAGAAAGCTTCCCGACTTCTATTCGAGGCTCGGCAGTGGGCGGTGCTTATAACATTGGCAAAGTACTTTCAATTTTCTCTCCATTAACAATTGGTTATCTATCGCAAAACGGTTCTATTGGTTTAGGGCTCTTGGTGATGGCTGCAGCTTATTTTATCTGCGGTGTAATTCCATTGTTATTTATTAAAGACCGATTATTTAACCCGCAAAAGGCAGAGTGACAGATCAATCTGTCACCTTAAATTAAGGATGAAAAGGGACAAGTGAGATGATAAATAAAATCACCAGTGACATTGAACCGATTTTAAAAGCTATTCCTGATGGGGCAACCATCATGACAGGCGGGTTTGGTGTGACGGGGCAACCTGCTGAATTAATTGAAGCCTTAATCGATTTAGGAAAAAAAGAACTCACCATTGTAAATAACAATGCAGCTTCTGGTGATCGTGGTTTAACAAATCTGATTATTGCCGGTTGTGTTAAAAAAATGATTTGTTCATTTCCGAAATCTGCTGGATCAACCGTTTTTCAAGACTTATATAGAGCGGGAAAAATTGAGTTAGAACTAGTTCCACAAGGTAATTTGGCTTGTCGTATTCAGGCCGCAGGTGCTGGTCTCGGGGCTATTTTTACTCCGACTGGTTATGGCACTAAAGTTGCCGAGGGTAAAGAGACCCGAACCATTAACGGTAAAAACTATGTGCTTGAATACCCACTTGAAGCTGATTTTGCACTGATTTATGCCGATAAAGCCGACCGTTGGGGCAATTTAACCTACCGTAAAGCAGCCCGTAATTTTGGGCCAATTATGGCAAAAGCCGCCAAGACCACGATTGTTCAAGTGAATGACACCGTAGAGCTAGGAACGCTTGACCCTGAGTGCATTATTACACCGGGAATTTTTGTTCAGCACGTTGTAAAAGTAGGAGATATCTAATGTCAGTTCAAAAGCGTTCTCGTGAAGATATTGCCAAACTCATTGCCAATGACATTCCGGAAGGTTCTTATGTCAATTTAGGCATTGGCTTACCCACCAACGTTGCTAAATTTTTGCCAAAAGACAAAGAAATCTTTTTACATTCGGAAAATGGGGTTTTGGCTTTTGGTCCACCACCACAACCGGGTGAGGAAGATCAAGACTTAGTGAATGCCGGAAAAGAACTTGTTACTTTGTTAGACGGCGGATGCTTTATGCATCATGGCGACTCATTTGACATTATGCGTGGCGGTCATCTGGATATTTGTGTGATTGGTGCATTCCAAGTTGCGGTAAATGGAGACTTGGCAAATTGGCATACCGGTAAGGCAGATGATGTGCCGGCAGTCGGCGGTGCTATGGACTTGGCGGTCGGCGCAAAAACGATTTATGTCTATATGGAACATGTCACTAAAAAAGGTGAGTCCAAAATTGTAAAAGAGCTGAGCTATCCAATGACGGGTGAGCAGTGTGTAGATCGTATTTATACCGATTTATGCATTATTGAACTCAAAGACCAAAAAGCTTATGTCACAGAAATGGTGGAAGGCTTAACTTTTGATGAGCTACAGGCAGTCACAGACTGTGAACTAATCGATGCACGTGTAGCCTAAATACACACGGAAAAACGCTTCTTTAAGGATTAAAAGATGAAAAAATTAATATTAGCTGCAGCTTGCGCTGCGGCTTCAGGGACTATTTTTGCAAATTCTTCAGATACCACAGAACAAAGAATTAATTTGCTAGAAACCGAGCTGCAAAAATTAAAAGCAGAACTTGCTGCTCAGAAACAAACTCAAAATAATTTACAGGTCAAACAGGTAAAGATCGAAGAAAACATTGAAAAAACTAAAGCCACTGTAACAGAGAAGCCTGTTGCTCCTTCGTGGGTGACTTGGACAGATAATGTGAAGGTTTACGGTATTGCCCGTGTTGATGCAGCGGTCGATTTTAAATCATCGCCTGATTCGGGTGGTAGAACAACCAGCAGTCTGTACCGAACACCTTTTGAAAGTGAAAAACGTTCAAATCATGCACGTTCCGATGCCATGATTAATGCAAGCCGATTAGGTGTTTATTTTAATAGCCCAAATAAAGCAGTTACAGGAAATATTGAAGCCGATTTCTTTGATAGCTCTAACATGGGAACGGGAGATGGTAAATTCCGTATCCGCCATGCATTTTTTACCTATAAAGACTGGACCTTTGGTCAAACATGGTCACTCATGTCTAACATGGAAACCCGTACAGAAGCGGTCGATTACACCCAATTTGTGGGAACTTCCTATACGCGTACTCCTCAAATTCGTTATGACTGGAAAATTGATGCCAATAATGATTTAAAAGTAGCTTTGGAATATACAGGTTCGAGAGTCTCGGCATTTCCAACTTTAACGGGGCGCTACACCTTTAAACAAGGGCCTTTAACGGCACTTGCACAAGGCTTTATTAATGAAAAGTCTACAGATGTCGCAACTGCCACAGTGAAGAAAGTAAGCTGGGGTGCTGGAGGCGGCTTAAAATATCAACTCACGCCACAACAATCGGTACAAGCAAATTATCAATATATTGTCGGTGATCAAAAATTTATGCCGTATACCACCCAAAGTGGGTTGGCAAATTCAACAAGTTTAAATGCCGCGGGTGATTTCTCATTAAACGAAGACAAAACAGATTTGGTTATGAATAAGTTGAATAGCATCAATATTGGTTATTCATATAAATTTAATGAGCAATGGCGTGCAAACTTATCGGCTTCAATGTTTGATTATGATGACGACACGGCATATGCCAAACTCAACCCAGATGCTAATAAACGTTTAACGGACTACGCAGCTAACGTCTTTTATTCACCAATTGAGCAAATGGATATTGGTATGGAATATCATCAAGGCAAACGAGAAGTGTTTGATGGCAGAACCGCTGATGTATCACGTGTAAACTTTGTTTCGATGTATAAATTTTAAAATAGGGCGTAGTTAAAAATGGAAAAAATAGTTGAGCCCAATGCAGAAAATATACTGTCAAAAAGCTTTATTTTTATCATGGCAATGACATGTGGAATTTGTGCGGGTTCAAACTATTATAACCAGCCCTTAATCTATTCGATTGCTGAAGCATTAAAAGCTAATGCCGACCAAGTCGCTTTAACTATTGTGATTAGCCAACTGTCATATGCAGTTGGCCTTTTTATATTGGTTCCCTTAGGCGACTTTTTTGAAAAGCGTAGTTATATTTGTTTGCTCATGTGCTGTACAGGGCTTGCACAAGTAGGGTTATCCTTAAGTCAAACCTTGCCAGCTTTATATGGCTTTACTTTTTTAGCCACATTCTTTTCAATTGCGACTCAAGTTTTGGTTCCTTTTGCCGCAGGTTTAGCCAGCCCGAAAAAAAGCCCTCAAGTTGTAGGCACTCTCATGAGTGGTTTGTTCTTGGGAATATTATTGGCACGCTCTATTGCAGGCTTACTTTCTACAGTCTGGTCTTGGCATGCGGTTTATTTAATTAGCGGAATTGTCATTTTGGTGTTTGCTTGGGTAATGTGGGTAAAGTTACCAGTTGCGCATAAGTCTCACCAACTCAATATTCTACAGATCTATGGTTCACTATTTTCATTAGCCGTTCATCAGCCTCATTTACTACGCCGTGGTTTGGCAGGGGGAATTGGCTTTGGTATTTTGGCTCTTATTTTTACCACCATGACTTTTATTTTGGCGAATGAGCCTTATCACTTTAACGATTTCCAGATTGGTTTATTTGGAATAGTGGGCTTGGCCGGTGTATTTGCGACTCCTTGGGCAGGTAAGAAAATTGCAGCAGGTCTTGAAAATAAAATTGCAGTGATTTGCATGGGATTATTAATGAGTGCATGGATACCCCTATTTTTTGCGCAGCAGTCTCTGGTTGCCTACGCTGTTGGTGTGATTATGGCGTACTTCGGTTTGTCAGCATTTCATGTGCTTAACCAAAATTTGGTCTATCGAATTTCGGCCGAGGCACGTTCCCGTATTAATTCAATTTATATGACCTTATATTTTGGCGGAGCCGCCTTAGGTTCTTTTATTGCGGTGTATGCTTGGAAACATTGGGGATGGGAAGCATGTGCAGCCTTAGGGCTAGGGTTGGCAATATTAAGTTTCGTGATTGATCGCTTTGATTTTTATGAAATGAACAAGATAGCAAAGCAAGAAAAAGCTCCATAAACAGGAGCTTAGATATTTTATTATTTGCGAATAATCATTAAGGTTGCCGAAGCAAAAGCATACACTTTGCCGTTTTCATCTACGATTTTACCTTGGGTACTAATAATATTGCGGCCCGCATTAATCAACTCGGCCGTCGCATAATAAGACGTATCAACCTGCATGGGGCGGATCATTTTTACATTTAAATCAATGGTTCCATAGCCAACGCCATGTTCAAGTAATGTATGGGCCGCACTGCCTGTCGCCGTATCTAAAGCTGTGGCACAAAAGCCGCCGTGTACACCGCCTTGAATATTTCTATGTTCTTTGCGAGGAGTAACTTTATAAGTTGCTTTACCTTCGGAAACTTCAACGAGTTCCATCGGTATGGTGTGAGCCATAGGTGATGGAGAAACTTCACCATTTTTTAAAGCGGTTAAAAACTCAAGACCTGTGTATTTCGGGCTTTCCATAAATCGTCCTTGCATGATTAAGCAATCTAATCACCATACTATAAATTGATTTTTTACGGAATAAAATTTTGCAATACAAAATAAAAATTTATTCTAGTTAAACAAGACTAATTAATTTTTATCTTATATTTTTATTTAAAAACATATATTTATATTTTATCTCTATGGCTAAGTTAGAATAATTTTATTAAACTAGTGAAAATATATTTTGCTATAAGAAATTTTTTGATATTTTGGTGAGATTGAAACAATAAAAAGTCCATTTTAAGGAAAAACGATATCTGCCCATGACATAGGCAGTGAAGTGAAAGGAAAAAACTATGCCTTTATACAAAGCTCCATTACGTGATATGCAATTTGTACTGCATGAAATGCTTCAAACAGAACAAAACTATCAAGGTTTAAGAAAATATCAGGAAAGCGTAAATCGAGAATTAATTGATCAATATTTAGAGGCAGCAGCAGATTTTTGTGAAAATGAGTTGGCACCGATTAACCAAAATGGTGATCAGGAAAGCTGTCATTTAAATCAAGGCGTAGTCACAACGCCGAAAGGTTTTAAAGAAGCCTACCAAAAATATGCCGAGCTTGGGTTTACTTCATTAACCGCCGATCCGGAATATGGTGGGCAAGGCTTACCGACATTGCTGCGGATCGCGATTTCTGAAATGTTATGTGGTTCTAATTGGGCTTGGGCAATGTATCCGGGCTTGTCTCATGGGGCAATGAGAACGATTGAGCATCATGGCACTGAGCAACAAAAGCAAAAGTTTTTAACTAAGCTCATTAGTGGCGTCTGGACTGGAACGATGTGTTTAACCGAATCACATGCGGGTTCGGACCTTGGATTAATTAGAACAAAAGCAGAACCAAATTCGGACGGTAGTTACTCCATTACAGGCGAAAAGATTTTTATTTCAGCAGGAGAACATGATCTTTCTGAAAATATTATTCATATTGTTTTAGCCCGTTTACCTCAAGCACCTGCAGGGACCAAAGGTATTTCTTTATTTATTGTGCCTAAATTTAATGTGAGTGATGATGGTCAGGTGCTGGACCGTAATAAAGTCGTCTGTAGCGCGATTGAACATAAAATGGGGATTCATGGCAATGCCACCTGCGTACTTAATTTTGATGGTGCCAAAGGTTATTTGATTGGTCCGGAAAATCGCGGGCTCAATTGTATGTTTACCTTTATGAATACCGCACGTATTGGAACGGCAGTACAAGGGCTTGCTGCCTCTGAAATTTCATTTCAAGGCGCATTAAGTTATGCCAAAGAGCGCCTTGCTATGCGTTCGTTATCCGGTCCTAAATATCCTGCCAAAAATGCCGATCCAATTATTGTGCATCCCGCTGTACGTTCAATGTTAATGACACAAAAAGCTTTTTCCGAAGGTGGTCGTGCGCTGGCTTATTTTCTGGCTCAGCATGTCGATATTGTCGAAAGCTCAAACGATCAGGAACAGCAAAAACACTCCGACGAATTACTGGCTTTTTTAACGCCAATTGCTAAGGCCTTTTTAACAGAGTCGGGTAATGAGTCTGCAAAGCATGGCGTTCAAGTATTTGGCGGCCACGGCTTTATTGTTGAGCATGGTATGGAGCAAATTGTACGTGATGCACGTATCTCGACATTGTATGAGGGAACGACCGAAATCCAGTCTCTAGATCTGCTGGCACGTAAAGTCCTCAAGTCGGAAGGCAAACTTTTAAAGAACATGACTGATTTAATTGATCAGTTTATTAGCCAGCACCAATCCAATGAAGTGCTGAAACCTTATCTAGAAAAATTAGCTGAGCTTAAGCAGCAATGGCTGTCACTGACCAAATCGATTGCAGAGAAAGCCAGGCACAACCCTGAAGAAATAGGAGCCGCTTCAGTAGATTATCTTTATTTTTCCAGTTACGTCGTGTTCGCGTATTTGTGGGCTCGAATGGCACACGTTGCCCATGAAAAATTAGAATCGGGTACACAAGAGGAAGATTTTTATAAAGCAAAATTAACGACAGCTAAGTTTTTCTATCAAAAACTTTTACATCGTACACAGAGCCATGCCGCTTCTATTGAGTCTGGAGCTGAATCTGTGATGGAGCTCGATCAAGATGCTTTTGCATTTTAGTGAATGGTAAGTTCTAGAATCACTGGGTGAAATTGACATGCGAAATTTTACCTAGTGATTAAATTTGTAATTTTAGACTCATCAGTTTTTGGTAGGAAAAACCAGTTGAGTCAATGAAATAGAGGGTTAACATAAGCATTAAAACGTGAATTTTCATCAAATATTGAAGTTGTATAAGGACTAAGGAAAGAAAATCATGAATGCTTATTATCAATTACTGAATAGAACAATTGGTCCTCAAGGTGAAGTGATTGCTCATTATTGCTCAACTGTTCATGCACAAGGTGCTTGGAACCCTCATGAACAGCATATGGCGCCTGCAAGTGGTGTCATCGCAGTAGAGTTAGAACAGTTTTCACCGCGACAAGATATGCGAATTGGCCGAATTAGTTTTGATATTTTTGGTTTGATCGCTTTTGGTGAATTTACGATTAAGACCCATGTGATTCGTGCCGGTAAAACGATTGAATTGATTGAAGCAGAACTACAAGCACAAGGTAAAACTTGTATTGTGGCTAGAGCATGGCGCATGTGCACTCAAGACAGTTCCGAGATTGCGGGGCTTGAAGATCAACCAATTTATCATCCCGATACCTTTACTGAATGGTCGGGCATGAAAAGATGGCCGGGTGGTTTTATCCAGACATTAGTCACTAAAACTAATGATCAGCATCGCGCGGGCAAAGGCATTGTTTGGCTAAACAATGACAAAGAAATGGTTGAAGGGCAGCCGACCACAGATTTTGCGCATTTAATTGGCATGGTAGATGCGGCAAACGGCATTGTCCCAAGACAAGAAGGCGAATTTACTTGGGGCTTTCCAAATCTTGATTTACAAATCCACATGCACCGTTATCCGCAAGGGAAATGGCTAGGTTTGGAAACCGTTCAGCAATATGGTTCGGATGGCATTGGTTTAACCAGTGCAGTTTTACATGATGTATATGGTCCATTTGGACGAAGCGAGCAGATTTTGACTTTACGTAAAATGACTAAATAAATTTTTGAGCCAATAAAAAGTCATCCCTCAGGATGACTTTTTTATTTTGAGATTTAATTTTTAGTTACGGACTTTTAGCAGTGTTGGGGTAAGTTCATCCCAACGTTGTTTTGCAGCGTCCATTGCTTTCATTTTGACATGCCCATAACCGCGGACTTCCGCTGGTAGTTTTGCAATTTGTTCAGCAACTGCCAAGTTATGATTGTCTGGTGCTTCAACAAGTGCTTCAACAAATGCGATGTAACGGTCACGCCAAGCTTGTTCGTGTTGACGTTCTTCTTGACGTGCAAATGGGTCAAGGAAAGTTTCACGAAGCCATTGTAAGCGAGCAAGCATCATCATTGGGAAACGCATCCAGTAACCAAACGCACGTTTACGGACATTTTTCAGGCCACCAAGTAACGCTGGCGGAGCAAGATGATACGTTAAACGTAAGCCTTTACCGAATTGGGTTTCGATCGATTCTTTGAAGCTTTTACCTGTTAGTAGACGTGCAACTTCATATTCATCCTTATAAGCCATAACTCTATAAAGCTGAGTTGCAATCGTACCTGTTAACTCTTCTGGTAACTTTTTAGCTGCCAATTCTACAAGTGTGCGGTATTTAGCTGCATAAGCTTCATTCCAGTAGTCTGTTAGACGAGCAGAACGGTCTTCAACAAGTTCAGCCAAAGTTTGCGGAGTTTTAGTTTTTGGCATTGCTGCAAGTAAACGAGCAGCTAAAGTCGGGTCACTTGCAAGATGACAACCCACTCGGAAAGCTTCGATGTTCTTTTCAACAGCCGTACCATTTAGGCGAATTGCTTTTTCAATGCTTTCACGTAATAGCGGAATGCGACCAGATTGCCATGCCATACCGAGTAATAACTGGTTGGTATAAATTGAATCACCTAAGAGTAGTGTGGCAATGCGAGCCGCTGGTAGAGAAACCAGTTGACCTTGACGAACACGACCACGAAGACGATCAATTAAATCGGTAATAGGCGCATACCAGTCACGAGATTTAATAAACTCAGAAGTAGGAGTGCTGTCTTCATTCACAATCACTAAGGCATCTTCTTTTAAGCGAGAGAGGGCTGCACCACTACCAGCAACTACCGCATCTGCACCAATGAGTAATTCACATTGACCTGCTGGAATTTTGGTCGAAGAAATTTGCTCATCACTTGCTGCAAGTTGTACGTATGAATAAACCGTACCACCTTTTTGCGCAAGACCTGCCATATCCATAACACGTGTTGCTTTGCCTTCTAGGTGAGCTGCCATACCAAGAAGTGCACCAATAGTCACAACACCCGTACCACCAATACCACCAACCATAATACGACTTGGAACGTCATATAACTGAGAAATAATTGGGGATGTTGGCCATCCTGCGCTAATACCTTCAAATTTAGCAGGACGTTTCATATCACGTGTATGAACAGTCACAAAGCTTGGGCAGAACCCTTCAGCACAAGTGAAGTCCTTATTACAGCTACTTTGGTTAATTTGACGTTTAGTACCTAAAGCTGTTTCTACTGGCTCAATAGATAAACAGTTTGATTTTTTAGAACAGTCACCACAGCCTTCGCAAATATCAGTATTAATGAATAAACGTTCAGCTGGGTCAGGGTAAGCATCACGTTTACGACGACGGCGTTTTTCACTGGCACAGGTTTGTACATAAATTAAAGCAGTTACACCTGAAATTTCACGCAGCTCACGTTGAACTGCGTCAAGTTCATTACGGTGGCGAATTTCTACACCTGGTGCAATACCATCTTCTTCATTTAACAGTTTGATTTCATCAGTCACAATGACTTGTTTTTTAATACCTTCGGCATCGAGCTGACGAGTTAATTGTGCAACACTCAAATGACCATCTACATGCTGACCGCCTGTCATAGCGACTGCATCGTTGTAGAGGATTTTATAGGTGATATTGGTTTTTGCAGCGATAGATTGACGAATTGCCAAGTAACCTGAGTGGAAGTAAGTCCCATCACCAAGGTTAGCAAAAATGTGTTTTTCATTGGTAAAAGGCGATGCACCGACCCAGCTTACACCTTCACCACCCATTTGAGAGAATGTTTCCGTACCACGGTCAAGCGAAACGGCAATATAGTGGCAACCAATACCACCTAATGCACGGCTACCTTCAGGAACGACTGTTGATGAGTTATGTGGGCAACCACTACAGAAATAAGGTTTACGTTCTGCAAGATCAATAACACGTTTTGATTCTTGCTCTGCTTTTAACAGTAAGTCGATTCTGCTTTGAATTTGTACTTTTAAGCTTTCTGGAATATCTAGTTTTAAGAAGCGAGCAGCCAGCATTTTTGCAATCGGTTCAGGCTGGTACTCATAGTGACCAATGAGCGGTGCTTCTTCAATAGAGGTACTCCATTCACCTTTACCGTCAGTTGCTTTACCAATGACACGAGGACGTTGGTCATCAGGAAGTGAGTAAAGCTCATCTTTAATTTGTGTTTCAAGAATTGGACGTTTTTCTTCAATAACGATCAACTCTTCTAAACCTTTGGCAAATTCACGAATACCTTGTGGTTCTAAAGGCCAGATTAGACCAACTTGATAAACACGTAGCCCAAGCTGTTGGGCTGTTTCATCTTCAATTCCTAAAATACGTAGGGCTTCAACGGTATCTAAATAACCTTTACCACTTGCAGCAATACCAATACGGGCATTTTCACAAGGCCATGTTACGGTATTGATTTTATTCGCACGGGCATAGGCCAAAACAGCTGGTAAGCGATATTTATAAAGACGTTCTTCTTGTTGGATGCCATGATCTGGCCAACGAATATTGACGCCACCCTCTGGGAAATTAACATCTTCTGGTATAACAGGAGTGACACGGTCTAAGTCGACATGAACTGAAGCGGAAGTTTCTACAATTTCACTGACTAGCTTCATTGAAGTCCAAAGACCAGAAAAACGTGAAACTGCAATGGCGTGAACACCAAAGTCTAAAATTTGTTGAACGGATGTTGGGTAGAAAATTGGAATACCGCAACCAATCATGACATGTTCAGACTGGTGGGGAACTGTAGAAGATTTACATGAGTGGTCATCACCGAATAAAGCAACGACACCACCACGTTCAGAGGTACCAGCTAAGTTAGCATGGCGGAGTACATCGCCTGAACGGTCAACACCCGGGCCTTTACCATACCACCATGAAGACACTCCATCATATTTGCCTTGACCTGAAAGATTTGCTTGTTGTGTACCCCAGATTGCGGTAGCAGCCAAGTCTTCGTTTACACCAGGTTGAAATACGACATTATGGGATTTAAGTAATCCTTCAACTTGCCAAAGGAAATTATCATAGTTACCAATAGGGGAACCACGATAACCAGAAATAAAACCAGCAGTATGATAACCATTGATCGCGTCACGGCGAGTTTGGGCAAGAGGCAAGCGAACAAGTGCCTGAATGCCGGTCATAAATGCTGTACCGTTATCACTTACATATTTATCTTCAAGTGACACATCCTTTGTTGCAATAATATTTGGAGTGACTTTTGTAGCTATATTCATTTATATCTCCTTAGAATTTTTAGTAGCTCGGACTACTTTCTTTTTTCAACATCCAGTTGAATATTTGGAGCAAGTGACATACGAAATAAAAAAGATCGGTTCCTCTTCTTAAAAAAGAATTAGTGCCAATGTATGTACATTTAGTCATTGTGGTTGATCTAAACTGGTGCAACAATCCGTAATTTAGGAAAAGATATTTACGTTATGCGCAAAAATCTCGATGGTGGACTTTTGCATGCAATGCATGCATTCCTGAAAGTGATTGATAGCGGGAGTTTCACAGCAGCAGCTGAGCAGATGGATCTGACCACAGCACAGGTTTCACGTCTTATCAGCGAGCTAGAAACACGCTTAGGTACAAAATTAATACAACGCTCAACGCGCCAGCAGGCACTGACTGATATTGGTGCAACTTATGCAGAGCGTTGTCGGCAAGTTATTTCAATGGTGGATGAAGCAGAGGCAGAAGTCACCGGAACGGCATCAGAGGTGGTCCCACATGTTTGAACAACTAAAAGCTTATTTATAAGTGATACTCTGCTCTAGTTAAGCTACCTTATTTTGTTGTGGTAGCTGGTCATAGTAAAACTCATCTGGAGTCATTTTGTCCAGACTCGAATGAGGTCGTTTCAAATTATAAAATTCAAAATATGCGTTTAATTGCTTCTTCGCATCCAAAACATTGCTGTAGGCTTTGAGATACACCTCTTCATATTTAACGCTCCGCCATAATCGTTCAACCATCACATTATCAACCCATCGACCTTTACCATCCATGCTGATTTGGATGTCATTTGATTTCAATACATCAATAAATGCATCACTGGTAAACTGACTGCCTTGGTCTGTATTAAATATTTCAGGTCGACCATATTTTTCAATAGCTTCATTTAATGTTTCTATGCAAAATGTAACCTCCATACTAATCGATACTCTATGCGCAAGTACCTTGCGGCTATGCCAATCAATCACAGCACATAAATAAACAAAGCCTTTTGCCATAGGGATATACGTTATATCCGTAGACCACACTTGATTACTGCGCTGAATAGCCAATCCTTTGAGCAGATATGGATATTTGCGGTGAGCTTGATTAGCCTGGCTTAAATTTGGTTTGCAATATAACGCATTAATGCCCATTTTCTTCATTAAAGTACGTGTATGACGTCGTCCTATATGATGTCCTTGACGATTCAACAAATCACGCATCATACGGCTACCTGCAAAAGGGTATTGCATATGTAACTCATCCATACACCGCATCAGCTTCAGATCTGATGCACTCACAGGTTTTGGGCGATAGTAATAACAACCACGGGAGACTTTCAGCAGCTGAGCTTGCTTAGATACTGAAATCTGAAGTGAGTCATCGATTAACTTTTGTGGTTGAAGCGGCCCAGTTTCTTCAACACACCTTCTAAAAAATCAATTTCTAATGCCTGCTCACCGATTTTTGCATGTAGTTTTTTTAGATCGATGGGTGGTTCTGTTGGAGCTTTTGATTGATCGAAAGCTTGCGAGGAAGCTGAAATCAGTTGATTTTTCCAGTCGATAATTTGGTTTTGATGAACATCAAATTCAGCACTCAATTCAGCAAGTGTTTTTTCTGCTTTAATCGCAGCAAGTGCTACCTTAGCTTTAAAATCATTTGAATGATTTCTTCTTGGTCTACGTGCCATAAAATACTCCATATATTGATGTTTATAACATCATTTGGGGAGCAAAATATCACTTATAAGTGTTGTTCAAATTTCCTGATCCACCTCT